>CAZMMH010000155.1:0-5915 GCA_964567315.1 uncultured Gammaproteobacteria bacterium | reverse complement strand
ACAAACCCGAGGCCGCCGTGGCCCTGCGCGAATCCATCGCCCGCTCCGGCCGCGACGACATCGAGGTGGTGGTGGTGCCGACCCTCTACCCCACCGGCGGCGAGAAGCAGCTGATCAAGATCCTCACCGGGCGCGAGGTGCCGCAGGACGGCCTGCCGCTGGACACCGGGGTGGTCTGTCACAACGTCGCCACCGCCGCCGCGGTCCACGACGCGGTGATCGACGGCATCCCGCTGATCGAGCGCCTGGTCACCATCAGCGGCGAGGGGGTGCGCGAGCCGCGCAACCTGCGCGTGCGCATCGGCGCGCCGGTGGCCGACCTGATCGAATTCTGCGGCGGCTACACCGACGCCGCCGAGCGCCTGCTGATGGGCGGGCCGATGATGGGCTTCGCCCTGCCGCGCGACGACCTGCCGCTGATCAAGACGGCCAACTGCTTTCTGGCCATGCGCATCCCGGAGACGCCGCCGGCCCTCGCCTGCATCCGCTGCGGCAGGTGCAGCGAGGTCTGCCCGGTCAGCCTGCTGCCGCAGCAGTTGTACTGGTTCGCCCGCGCCCGCGACTTCGACAAGATCCAGGACTACAGCCTGTTCACCTGCATCGAATGCGGCTGCTGCGCCCAGGTCTGCCCCAGCCACATTCCGCTGGTGCAGTACTACCGCTTCGCCAAGACCGAAATCTGGGCCCAGGAGCGCGAACGCGAGAAGGCCGACCTGGCCCGCCAGCGCCATGAGGCGCGCCAGGCGCGCATCGAACGCGAAAAGGCCGAGCGCGAGGCGAAGATGCGGAAGAAGCGCGAGGCCCTGAAGAAGCCGGCGCCGGCGGCAGCGGAGGAGGACCCGAAGAAGGCCGCGATCAAGGCGGCGCTGGAGCGGGTCAAGGCCAAGCAGGGCGACACGCCGTCGCCCAAGAACACCGACAACCTCACCCCCGCGCAGCAGCGCCAGATCGAAGAGGCCGACGCACGCCGGCGGCAGGCGGCGGCCAAAGACCCCGAGGAGACCTCCTGATGCGCTTCCGTACCGAGGCCTCGCCGCACGTGCCGTCGCGCAACGACACCGGCGCCCTGATGCGCGAGGTGCTCTACGCCCTGCTGCCCGCCCTGGCGGTGGCCTGGTGGTTCTTCGGCTGGGGCATTCTGATCAACGTGGTCCTGGCCTCGGCCGCGGCCCTGGCCGGCGAGGCGGCGATGCTGACCGCCCGCGGCCGCCCGGTGGGGCCGGCCCTGGCCGACGGCAGCGCCCTGCTCACCGCCGCCCTGCTGGGCCTGGCGGTGCCGGCCCTGGCGCCCTGGTGGCTGGTGGTGGTGGGCAGCCTGTTCGCCATCGTCTTCGCCAAGCACCTCTACGGCGGCCTCGGCTACAACCCCTTCAACCCGGCGATGATCGGCTACGTGGTGCTGCTGATTTCGTTCCCGCTGGAAATGACCACCTGGCCGGCGGCGCGCGGCGTGGCCGCCCAGCATCTCGACCTGCTCGGCAGCCTGCACCTGGCCTTCGGCGGCATGCCGGCCAAGTCCCTGCTCGACGCGGTCAGCGGCGCGACCCCGCTGGACGCGGTGAAGACCGGCCTCGGCCTGAAGCAGACGGTGGCCCAGACCCGGGCCGGCAGCCTGTTCGGCGAGTTCGGCGGCAAGGGCTGGGAGTGGCTCTCGAGCGCCTACCTGCTGGGCGGGCTGTGGCTGCTCTACCGCCGGGTGATCGCCTGGCAGATTCCCGCCGGCATGCTCGGCGCGCTGGTGCTGCTCTCGGGCCTCTTCTGGCTGGTGAACCCGTCGCACTACCCGCCGCCCACCTTCGAGCTGTTCAGCGGCGCGGCCCTGGTCGGCGCCTTCTTCATCGCCACCGACCCGATCACCGCCAGCACCACGCCGCGCGGGCGCCTGCTGTTCGGCGCCGGCATCGGCATCCTCGCCTACACCATCCGCACCTGGGGCGGCTATCCCGACGGCGTGGCTTTCGGCGTGCTGCTGATGAACATGGTGGCGCCGACCCTCGACTACCTGACCCGGCCGCGGGTGTTCGGCGCGGACAGGAGTTGAGCACGATGCCCATCCGGCACATCCTCGGCACCGCCCTGCTGCTGACCCTGTTCGCCATGCTCGGCACCGGCCTGGTGGCCGCGACCTACGAGGCAACCAAGGACCGCATCGCCGCCAACGAGCGCGAGGCGATGCTGGACATCGTCCATGCCCTGGTGCCGGCGAAGCAGATCGACAACGACCTGTTCCACGACACCATCCAGGTGAGCGACCCGCTGCTCGGCGACAACCAGCCGCACACCGCCTACCGCGCGCGCAAGGACGGCAAGCCCGTGGCGGTGGTGCTGACGCCCATCGCTCCCGACGGCTACGGCGGCCCGATCAAGCTGCTGGTGGCGGTGCGCTACGACGGCCGGCTCGCCGGCGTGCGCGTGCTGAGCGAGAACGAAACCCCCGGCCTCGGCGACAACATCGAGGTCGACCGCAGCGACTGGATCCTGCAGTTCGCCGGCCTCTCCCTGGGCAAGCCGCCGGAGGCGCAGTGGAAGGTGAAGAAGGACGGCGGCGTGTTCGACCAGTTCACCGGCGCCACCATCACCCCACGGGCGGTGGTGAAGGCGATCCGCAACACGCTGATATACTTCAAGGCCCATCGCGAACAGCTGTTCGCGCCGGCCGCCGCACCCGCGGCATCCGACAAGGGAGACAAGACCCATGGCTGACATCGGCTACGGCAAGATCATCCGCGATGGCTTCTGGCACAACAACGTCTCCTTCGTGCAGATCCTCGGCCTCTGCCCCCTGCTGGCGGTCACCTCCAGCGTGGTCAACGGCCTCGGCCTCGGCCTGGCCACCACCGCGGTCCTGGTCGCCTCCAACACCAGCGTCTCGGCGATCCGCCACTGGGTCCGCCCGGAGATCCGTATCCCGGTCTTCGTGCTGGTGATCGCCGCCTTCGTCACCGCGGTGCAGCTGGCGATGAACGCCTACTTCCACGGCCTGTACAAGATCCTCGGCATCTTCATTCCGCTGATCGTCACCAACTGCGCCATCATCGGCCGGGCCGAGGCCTTCGCCTCCAAGAACAACGTGGCCCACTCCATCGTCGACGGCCTGACCATGGGCCTCGGCTTCACCATGGCCCTGGTGCTGCTCGGCGGCATGCGCGAGGTGGTCGGCCACGGCACCCTGTTCGCCAGCGCCAACCTGATGTTCGGCGAGGCCGCCAAGGGCATGACCCTGCACCTGATCGAGCACTACCGCGGCTTCCTGCTGGCGGTGCTGCCGCCCGGCGCCTTCCTTGGTCTCGGCCTGCTGATCGCGCTGAAGAACGTCATCGACCGGCGCGCCGAAGGCCGGGCCAGCGAGCCGGCCACCACCGGCGCGGCGGCCGCGGCCAGCTCCTAGCGATTCGCCGCTGGATCCGTTCCGGATCGGCGCGTAAACTAGGGAGAACCACCTATTTAACGTAAAGAAGAAGCCCCTGTTTGTCCCCGGCCCGCCTTTCCGGACAGCACCCAGGACGTGACCCCATGACCGCCGGGAAGGCGCACAGCGGACACCGCAGCGCGGTGGCCGTCTTGCTGCTGTCGTGCCTGCTCCCCGCCGCTGCCGACGACCGCCTGCCCCTGCCCAGCGAAACCAGTTACCTGGCCGACGTGCCCACGGTACTCACCGCCTCGCGCATGGAACAGCCCATCGACCAGGCACCCGCGGCGGTCTCGGTGATCGACCGCGAGATGATCCGCGCCAGCGGCGCCCGCAGCATCGTCGAACTGCTGCGCCTGGTCCCCGGCTTCACCGTCCTCTACGCCAACGCCACCCAGATCGGCGTCGCCCCCTATGGCCTGGACGAGGCCCCGTCGCGGCGCATGCAGGTGCTGATCAACGGCCGTTCGGTCTATCTGCCGACCACCGGCGGCGTGGCCTGGGCCGACCTGCCGCTGAACCTGGAGGACGTGGCACGGATCGAGGTGGTGCGCGGCCCCAATACCGCCAGCTACGGCGCCAACGCCTTTCTCGGCGTAATCAACATCATCACCCGCTACTCCTTCGAGAAGACCGGCACCCTGGTGCAGGCCAGCAGCGGCAGCGCGGACTACCGCCGCGTGGTGCTGCGCCACGCCGCCGCCTTCGGCGACAACAGTTTCCGCATCACCGCCAGCGGCGAGCGCGACGACGGCTTCGACGGCCGCCACGACAGCAGCGAGACCGCCATGGTCACCGCGCGCTACGACGACTTCGGCGCGTTCGGCAACTACATGGTCGAGGCCGGGGTCAGCCGCGGCCCACGCCAGAGCGGCCGCACCACCGATGCGCTGAGCAATCCCCACTCCCGCGACGATCTCTATCACTACGAGCAGTTCCGCTGGGAGCTCGCCGACGGCCCCGGCAGCCAGTACACCCTGCAGCTGTTCCACCAGCGCCAGCGCATCGACGAGCGCTACGTGACCATGGACACCAACCTCGGCCTGATGTCGCGGATCGACTACAGCTACTGGGGCCAGCGCTACGACGCCGAGTTTCAGCACAATTTCACCCTGGGCCGGCGGGTCGACGGCGTATGGGGCGCGGTGGCGCGCCTCGACCAGGTCTACTCGCCCACCTACCTGGGTACGGACGCAACCCTGGAAAACAGCGACTATCAGCTGTTCGGCCACCTGCAGGGCCGTCTCAGCGACAGCCTGACCCTGGCCGGCGGCGCGATGTTCGAGCAGAGCGACGTCGGTGGCAGCAACGTCTCGCCGCGCCTGGCGCTGATCTACGCCCTCGGCCCGGGCCAGACCCTGCGTGCCAGCGCCGCCACCGCCACCCGTTATCCGGTGCTCTACGAGGACCGCGCCGACGTCACCATCCAGGTCTCGCCCATCGGCAACTGGAACATCAGCTTCCCCCTGCACCTGATGAGCAGCGCCGGCAACCTCAAGCCGGAGCTGATCCGCGCCTACGAGCTGGGCTACGTCGCCCACACCAGGACGCTCGACACCCGCTTCACCGCACGGGTGTTCCACGACGAAATGCGCCGGATGATTTCCGAGGAGAGCTCCACCTACAAGAACCTCAACTGGATCAACACCGAGGGCTTCGAGCTGGAACTCTCCATGCGCCCCACCCGGCGCGGGCGGATCGTCGCCAGCTACGCCCACGCCGAGACCAGGACGCCGGACCTGAGTGGCGAGGGCATCGAGGCGGCCACCCCGCGCCACACCTACAGCGTACTGCTGAGCCAGGGTTTCGGCGCCGGCTTCGAGGCCAGCCTGAACTACTACCACATGGGCCAGATCCATGGCTGGGGCACCGGCGACGACACCGGGCCGATCAACCGCCTCGATCTGCGCACGGCCGTGGAGCGTCCCATCGGCAGCTCGCGGCTGACCGCCGCGGTGATGATTCAGAACGTGCTCGACGAGCGCTACGCCGACTACGCCGTCGACAACCTCAGCGGCCGGCGCCTGTTCCTGGAATTGTCGCTGCAGCTGTGAGCGGGAGACGCCGGGCCGCCACGGTATACTTGGCCGACCCGCAAACCCGGACCGCCCGATGAACAAGGAAAAACGCGCCGAGATCTTCGCCCGCCTGCGCGCGGCCAACCCCGCCCCCACCACCGAACTCAACTACGCCACGCCGTTCGAGCTGCTGGTGGCGGTGACCCTCTCCGCCCAGGCCACCGACGTGGGCGTGAACAAGGCCACGGCCAGACTGTTCCCGGTGGCCAACACCCCGGAAGCGATCCTCGCCCTCGGCGAGGACGGGCTGCGCGAATACATCAAGACCATCGGCCTGTTCAACAGCAAGGCGAAAAACGTCATCGCCACCTGCCGCATCCTGCTGGAAAGGCACGGCGGGCGGGTGCCCGAGGAGCGCGCGGCGCTCGAGGCCCTGCCCGGGGTCGGGCGCAAGACCGCCAACGTGGTGCTCAACACCGCCTTCGGCC
>CAZMMH010000154.1:0-5926 GCA_964567315.1 uncultured Gammaproteobacteria bacterium | reverse complement strand
ATCTGCGCAACGTGGTCGACGGCGACCCCAGCCCGGACGGCCAGGGCCGGCTCGCCATCAAACGCGGCATCGAGGTGGGTCACATCTTCCAGCTGGGCCGAAAGTACAGCGAGGCAATGAAGGCCACCGTGCTCGACGAAAACGGCAAGGACCAGGTAATGGTGATGGGCTGCTACGGTATCGGCGTCTCCCGCGTGGTGGCCGCCGCCATCGAGCAGAACCACGACGACAAGGGCATCATCTGGCCCGACCCCATCGCCCCGTTCCAGGTGGCGCTGCTGCCGATGAACATGCACAAGTCCGAGCGCCTGCGCACCGCGGTCGAGGGGCTCTACGACGAGCTGGCCGCGGCCGGCATCGACGTCCTGCTGGACGATCGCGGCGCCCGCCCCGGCGTGATGTTCGCCGACATGGAGCTGATCGGCATCCCCCACCGGGTGGTGCTGGGCGAGCGTGGCCTCGACAGCGGCAACGCCGAGTACAAGGGTCGCCGCGACGCCGACTCCACCGACGTCCCCCTCGCCGGGCTGCTGCCCTTCCTCAAGGACAAGCTCGGCCTGTGATCCCGTCCCGCCCGCGGCGTGAAGCGCCGCGGGTGAACCGTCACGGCGCATGCACTATCATGGCGCCCGGACCTGCCGCTCCCCGCGAGCGGCGCCACACCACCAGCCGCGGGAACGGGAAATGGCACTCAAGCGCAACATCGGCGGCCTCGACCGCGTGTTCCGCATCGGCATCAGCCTGATCATGTTCTACTTCGGTCTGCTCGACAGCGGCGCCCTGGCACCGCTCACGGCCACCCTGCTGACGGCCCTCGGTGCGGCCAACCTGATTGCCACCCTGGCCGGTTACTGCCCCCTCTACACCCTGGCCGGCATCGATACCAGTGAAACGGACGGCGGCCAGTGACCCGGCTGCGCCACAAGCTGTTCGCCGCCTTCGCCGCCCTCAGCCTGCTGATCGTGATCGTCTTCGGCAGCGTCGCCTACCGCATCGCCAGCGATGCCGCCGCGGCCAAGGAGACCCACCTGCTCAGCGCCACGGTGCGCGAGCGGGCCCGCCACATCTCCGCCGACCTCACCTCCCTGCCCTCGCTCAAGCGCTGGAACCAGGCCCTGTCGCGCTACCACGGCGACGACTACGTCAGCGTCGTCGGCAACCAGCGTGGCGTGGTCGCGAGCTCGCGCCCGCTCAAGGATTTCATCGGCCCGACCCACCTGGACTTCCCCTTCGGCCGTCTGTTCGCCGATCCCACGGGGCACGGAGCACTGGAGTTCGGCGGCGTGCGCTACGTCTGGGCCAGCGCCCCGGTTCCCGGCACCGACCAGCGCCTGCTGCACCTCTACCGCAGCAAGGAGCACCTCGCCGGCCCCCTTGGCAGCGTCTCCGCCCGCCTGGCCGCCACCGCGCTGATCCTGTTCTGGATCGCCGCCTGGCTGGGCCTGCTCTTCTCCAGCAGCGTCAGCCGGAGGCTGGAGGCGCGCACCGCGCAGCTGCTGCACCAGACCCTGCACGACGAGCTGACCGGCCTGCCCAACCGGGCCCAGCTGCGCGAACGGCTGGAACGGCTGCTGACTGCGGTGGGCGGCCCGCCGGCGGTGGGGCTGCTGGTCATCGACCTGCGCCGTTTCAAGAAGATCAACGATGCCCTCGGCCAGCGCTTCGGCGACCGCCTGCTGTGCGCCGTCAGCACCCGCCTGGGCGCGGCCGTGGCGGACGTGGCGCTGCTGGCGCGCCTCGGCAGCGACCGCTTCGCGCTGCTGCTCGACCAGGCCGACGCCGACCAGGCGCTGCTGGTCGCCGAACGGGTACGCCTCGCCCTGGCCGACCCCTTCGCCCTCGATCAGCAGCAGCTGTCCCTGGAGGCGAGCATCGGCATCGCGCTCGCCCCCGACCACGGCGAGGAGGCCGACACCCTGCTGCAGCATGCCGAGGCGGCCCTGTTGCAGGCCAAGCGCGAGGCCAGCGACCACAGCTTCTTCACCCCCGACGAAAGCGGGCATGACGAAGAGTGCCTGGCCCTGGCCGGCGAGCTGCGCAAGGCGCTGGAGACAGACGCCCTGAGCCTGCAGTTCCAGCCCAAGCGACGCCTGAGCGACGGCACGCTCTACGCCGTCGAGGCCCTGCTGCGCTGGGAGCACCCGACCTACGGCATGCTGCTGCCGGAGCAGCTGGTGCCCCTGGCCGAACATGCCGGCCTGCTGCGGCCGCTGACCGCCTGGGTGCTGCGCCAGGCGTTATTGCACTGCGCCCGCTTCCGCCGCCACGGCCACTCCCTCGACATGGCGGTCAACCTGGCGCCCGGCGACCTGCGCGACGGCGAACTGGCGCCGATGGTGAACGAAATGCTCAAGCGCTTCGCGGTGGCCCCGGAACAGCTGACCCTGGAGGTGACCGAGGCGGCCCTGGCGGCCGATCCGAAACGGGCCGCGGAGAACCTGCACCAGCTGGCCGCCCTCGGGGTCAACCTGGCCATCGACGACTTCGGCACCGGCTACACCTCCCTGGCCGAACTGCAACGCCTGCCCATGACCGAACTCAAGATCGACGGCCGCTTCGTCGCCGCCATGACCCGCGATCCCGACAGCGCCGCCATCGTGCGCGGCGCCCTCAGCCTGGGCCACAGCCTCGGCCTGCAGGTGGTTGCGGAAGGGGTTGAGGACGACGAGACCCGCCAGCGCCTGGAGGCGCTGGGCTGCGATGCGGCCCAGGGGCTGCAGCTGGGCGAACCGCTGCCGCCGGAGACCCTGCTGGCGGCCCTGAAACGGCGTAGCGCCGCCGGCTGACGCTCAGCCGATGCTGAACTCGCCCGGCGGCGTCAGTTGGGCGGGCACGCACTCCACCTCGTTCACGCCGGCCGCCGGCGGCCCCTGCCAGAGCCAGGCACGCAGCTCCTCCAACGGGCCGTCGCTGCCGCAGGCCAGCACCTCGACGCTGCCGTCCGGCAGATTGCGCGCGTAGCCGGTAAGGCCGAGGGAGTCGGCCATGCGCCGGGTGGAGGCGCGAAACCAGACACCCTGCACGCGCCCGCGGACGCGACAGAGCAGGCAGCGACTCACGGCAGGCTCACCTTGGCCGACTCGCCCGCCCGTAGCGGGGCGCCGACCGCGAACTCCACCGCCACCTGGAAGCGTGGCCGCGCGCCGGCCTTGCCCGGCAGCGCCTCCAGACCAATGCGGCGCACGTGGCCCTTGTAGTGGTGCCCGGCCACGCTCACGGTCGCCCGGCTGCCGACCTTCAGGTGGCGCAGTTCCGTCTCACCCACCGCCGCCAAGGCCTGCATGCGGCCGGCGGCGGCCACCACCAGCAGGGTGCGCGGGGCCAGCTGGCTGGCCACGGTCTCCCCGGGCTCCACCTGGCGCGCCACCACCCAGGCGTCGAAGGGCGCACGGATCGCGCTGTAGTCGAGATTCATCTGCGCCTCGGTCAGGCGCGCCTTGGCTTTCTCCAGGGCGGCCGCGGCCTTGTCGGCGCCGATGTGCGCCACCTCGAGGTCGTGGTTGGAGAGCACGGTGCGGTCATAGAGCTCCTTGGCCCGCTCCAGCTCCTTGGCCGCCTCGGCCTGATCGCGGGTCGCACTGGTCAGGGCGGCCTGGGCCTCGGCGAGCCGGGCCTGGTAGCCACGGGCATCGAGCTGCAGCAGCACGACGCCCTTGGCCACCCGCTGGCCCGGCTCCACCAGCACCCTGGCCACGCTGCCGGAGACCGGCGTGCTCAGCTCGGCGCGCTGGACCCAGGCCAGGTGGGCCGGCAGTTCGGCCGCGGCCGCCGGCAGGATCGCCAGCAGCAGTATCAATCCCGGGAGGGTGGTGCGTGCCATCATCGTGCTCCTCGTCTCAAGGCTTGCCGGCAGCGGTCGCCGGCGCGGCGTCGGTCACGGCCGCCATCGGTTCGCGGCCGAGCACTGCGTCCAGCCGCGCCCATGCCAGGGCCAGTTCGAATTCGTTGCGGGCGCGGCGCAGGCGCACGTCGCTGTACTCGACCATGGCGTCGCCCAGGTCGGTGGTGACCTCCAGGTCGTAAAGCGCCCGGCTGCGGTCGAGGTAGAGATCGCGGTAGTCGGCGGCGGCGTCCACCGAGGCCTTCTGCGCCTTCAGCACCTGCAGGCGCTGCCACAGCGTCAGCACCCGCTGGCGCACCTGCGCCTCGGCGCTGGCGTACTTGGCCTCCAGCCCGTGCATCTCCGCCTGGCGCTTGGCCACGGCGGCGTCGACGCTGCCGCCGGTGGAGAGCGGCACGTTCAGCACCAGGCCGGCGACCCACGGATCACGGGAGCCGAATTTGCGCCGGTAGGCGTTGGCGCTGGCCTCGGCGGAGAGGGTCGGGTAGCTGCCGGCGCGGGCCGCGGCCACCGCCTTGCGCGCCCCCTCCAGGCGCTCGCGCAGGCCCGCCAGGGCCGGGTCGGCGAGCAGCGCATCCCGGGTCAGGCGGTCGACGTCGGGCAGCTTCCGTTCGATATCCTTGTTCAGATCGGGCCGGACCAGGTTGTCCGGCAGCTGGCCCGGGCGATTGAGGGCCTCGGCGAGCAGGGCCCGGGTGGCGCGCTGCCGCGCCTCGCTGGCGTGTTCCTTGGCACGGACCGCCTGATAGACGCTGTTGAGCCGCGCCAGCTCGATGTCCGAGAGGTCACCGACCTTGTTGCGGTCGCGAGCCTTGTCGAAGCGCACGTAGGCCACCGCCATGGCCTGGTTGTCGCGGCTCTGCTCGAGGTCGGCCAGGAGCACGTCGAAGAAGCGCGACATGATGAGGATACGGTGACGGTTGCGCACGTCCTGGTAGTCGAGGTGGCGGCCACGGATATCGGCCTCGCTCGCGTCGATCCGGTTGCTGCTGCGGCCGAAGTCGTAGAGCGGCTTGCTCAGGTAGAGGCTGGCCCTGCTGTCGTCGTGGGACTGGTCGGGTGCCGAGGACGGCGGATCGACCCAGGTGGCGCGGGCCTCGATCCCGGCGCGCAGGCCGTCGAGGGACTCGGCGTCGAGCTTGCCGGCCTGGGCCAGTTCGACCTGGGACTGGGCCAGGCGCAGGTCCGGGTGGCCGGCGTCGGCCTGGGCCAGGGCGGCGCCGAGGGTCAGGGGATCGGGCAGCGGCCGCGAACCATCGGCGGCGACGGTGGCCACGGAGAAGACGCCCGCGGCCAGCCACACCGCGAGGCGGGAACCGCGTCGGATCATTGGCCGCCGCTCTCCTCGCGCTGCTGGCGCTTGTAGCGGGTAAACGGCATCTGTTTGTAGACCCCGTCGACGTAGTACTTGCCGAGCAGCATGAACTCGGGCACGCCGCCCATGGTGGCGCCGGTGTAGCGCACCTCCCGCTTGCCGTCGAGATCGAAGATGGCGATCACCGGGGTCGCCCGCACCCGGTTCTCCTTGAAGGCGAAGTCCTTCTGCGCCACGGTCTTGCCCTGGAAGTCGGTCATCTCCACGTCGCCCTTGATGTCGACGCTGAAGTTGAGGAAGTGCTTTTTGAAGTAGGCCTGGACCTCGGGCTGGTTGAGCACGTGGGTCTTCATGTAGTGACAGAAGGGGCAGTCCGCCTCCTCGAAGAAAACCAGCACCCCCTGCTTGCCCTGGGCCTTGGCATTGGCCAGTTCGTCGTGGAAATCGCCCAGGGTCTGGTCGAAGAAGTAGTGTTCGGCGTCGCGCGCCGCGGCCTGCGCCAGCGGGGTCAGCAGCAGCAGGAACAGGGCCAGCAGGCGCGCGGGGATTGCGAATGAACGGTGCATGGATCAGTCCTTACTTCGGGCCCGCTCCTGCTTGCGCAGGAAGGCATCGAGGGTTGCGGCATCGACCGGGCCGTCGGAGCGGGCCACCAGCTTGCCTTCGGGCGAAACCACATAGGAGGTGGGCAACACGTGCGGCACGCCAAAGTCCGCCAGCGGCCGATTGCCGCCCAGCAGCACCGGGTAGCTGATGCCCTCATCCTTGAC
>CAZMMH010000153.1:0-5950 GCA_964567315.1 uncultured Gammaproteobacteria bacterium | reverse complement strand
TCGCCGGCACGATCTTGATCGCCTTGCCCGCCGGCACCGCGGCGAAGCCGTGCACGTTGAGCACCGAGAGGAACACCTGGTAGGCGGCGTCCGGCGACATGTCGCTGGAGGAGATCACCGTCACCTTGCCCTTGACCCGTGGGTCGACGATGAAGTTCTTGCCGGTCATATCGGAAACGGCGGCAATCACCGAACCGATATCGGCGTCGGCGAAGTTGAAGGTGACGGCATGGGCGCCGGCACTCATTAGCGTCAGGCCAACGGCGCACAGCAGACTTGTCATGAAGCGACGTACAGGACTCAAAGCGACATTCCTTGGCGTTGGTGTCCGCGCCGTCAGCTGCCGAGGCGGACCGATACCTGCCGGGGCATGCCACGGCGCCGAATTAGCAGAGTGAAATCGCGACGACTTCTCAACTGCCCAAACAGCCGGTCCAACTGTTTGGGATCACTCAGCAGAATCCCGTTCACCTCGGTAACCACGTCGCCCGGGCGCAGGCCGAGGCGGGCGAGCAATTGCGGGTCGCGCCCGGGGCCGACCTGATAGCCGTAGAGCCTGCCGGCTTCGAGCACCGGCTGCAAGTGCACCAGAGAGAGCGCGAACGACGGATTGGCCACGATGCGCGCGCGCAAGGCCGCCAGGTCGGTGTCGCCCCCCTGCGGGACGGCGGCCGACGTAGCCGCGGCCCCACGCGCAGACGATGGCAGCACGCGCGGCAGACGCAGCGTCTCCAGCCGGCCGCCGCGCTCAAGCAGCACGCGGTCGGGGAGTACCCGGCGCAGCACCGCGCCGCCCGGCAGCTTGGCGCCCACGTGATAGCGATGGTCCGCACCACCGCCGCTGGCGATCATCGCCGCCGCGGTACGGGGATCGCCGGTGGCGATGACCCCGCTCAGGCGCAGGTTGAGATGGGTCTCGGGCGCCTCCCGTAGCGACGGGTCCGCGGGGGCCGCACTCGGCGTGCCGAACAGATGCAGGGCCGCCACCGGTGCCAGTCCGGCATCCCGCAGCGGCATGACAACGGGCGAAGGCAACGCGGCGGCGGCCGTCGCGCCACCCGCCTGCGGCAGCGGCCACAGCCGCCAGGTCAGCTGCGCGGCACTGTAGCCCAGGGCCACCACCAGCAGCAGGTTGGCCGCGCGCGCAAGCCGCGCGCCGCTGCCGGTCCCCCCCAGATTGCCTCGCATCTCCATCGCCGCATTGTCGCCTCTGTAGACGGTCAAGCTTATTACAGCGCTCGTCACCCGAACAATCGCCGCCGTGGCAGAGTGTTAAGATCATCAAGATGACGACCACCCACCGGAGCCGCTCCACCATGGACCCGAGCCAGCACGCCACCCTGCCCCGTCCCCTGATCAACCGGATCCTGCAGCATGCCCAGGGGAACCCGGAAACCGAGGTCTGCGGCCTGCTCGGGGCCCGCGACGGCGTGGCGGCCTCGTTCTATCCGGTGCCCAATGCGGCCGACGAGCCGGGCCGCCTGTTCCGCATGGAACCCCATGCCCAGATCGAGGCCATGCGGCGCATGCGCGACACGGGCGAGGCGCTGTTCGGCATCTACCACTCCCATCCCCACGCCCCGGCCCACCCCTCCGGCGCCGACCTGGCCGAGGCCGCCTACCCCGACGCCCTCTATCTGATCGTCTCCCTCGACACCACCGGGGTGCTGGAGATGCGCGGCTACCGCCTGCGCCGGGGCGAGGTCGCCGAGGTGGCCCTGGAGACCACGGAGGAGGTGGCGCCGTGAGCCCCCGGCCCGCGGCCGCCTGAGCGGCCCATGCACGCCCCCGCCGCCGTCGGCCCAAGCCGCCCGCGCTTCGATTGGCGCTATATCCTCGACGTCGCCCTGGAGCACCGGCGCGAACTGGTGCTCGCCAACGTGGTGGCCGCCCTGGCCGCTCTGGCCAGCGTACCGATCCCCCTGCTGCTGCCGCTGATGGTGGACGAGGTGCTGCTGCACAAGCCGGGGCGGATGGTCGCGGCGATGGACGCCCTGTTCCCCGCCGCCTGGCACGGCCCGGTGCTCTATATCCTCTGCATGCTGGCGCTGACGGTGCTGCTGCGGGTCGCCGGGATCCTGTTCAACGTGCTGCAGTCGCGTCAGTTCACCCTGATCGCCAAGGACGTCACCTACCGCATGCGACGGGCGATGCTCGAGCGCCTGCAGCGCATCTCCATGGCCGAGTACGAGACCGTCGGCAGCGGCACCGTCACCTCCCACTTCGTCACCGACGTCAACGCCGTGGACGCCTTCGTCGGCGGCTCGGTGAGCCGGGTCCTGATCGCCGCCCTGAGTCTCGCCGGGACCGCGGCGATCCTGCTCTGGATGCAGTGGCAGCTGGCCCTGTTCATCCTCTTCATGAACCCGCTGGTGATCTACTTCACCACCGTGCTGGGCAAGAAGGTGAAGGAACTCAAGCGGCGCGAGAACCGCGCCTTCGAGCTGTTCCAGGAGGCCCTGGTCGAAACCCTCGACGCAATTCAGCAGATCCGTGCCGCCAACCGCGAGCGCCACTACCTGGCGCGGGTGGTGGACCAGGCCCGCGGCATCCGCACCCACTCGGCGGCCTTCTCCTGGAAATCGGAGGCCGCCGGCCGCCTCTCCTTCGGCGTGTTCCTGTTCGGCTTCGACACCTTCCGCGCGGTGAGCATGCTGATGGTGGTCTTCTCCAACCTCAGCGTCGGCCAGATGATGGCGGTGTTCGGCTACCTCTGGTTCATGATGACCCCGGTACAGGAACTGCTGAACATGCAGTACGCCTGGTACGGCGCCAAGGCCGCCCTCCACCGCATCAACCGCCTGCTGGCGCTGAAGGAGGAGCCGGTCTACCCGCACCTGGCCGATCCGTTCACGGGCAGGCGCACGGTGGCGGTACGGGCCGAGGAGCTCTGCTTCGCCTACGGTGAGCCCGACGCCGAGCACCCGCTGATACTCAACCACGTGAACCTGGAGATCCACGCCGGCGAGAAGGTGGCCCTGGTGGGGGCCAGCGGCGGCGGCAAGTCGACCCTGGTACAGGTGATGCTCGGCCTCTATCCCCCGGCCAGCGGCCGGCTGCTGTTCGACGGCGTGCCGGTGAGCGAGATCGGCATGGACGTGGTACGCGACCACGTGGCGGTGGTGCTGCAACACCCGGCGCTGTTCAACGATAGCGTGCGCGCAAACCTGACCCTGGGCAGGGAGATTGACGACGCCCGCCTGTGGCAGGCCCTGGAGGTGGCCCAACTGCGCGAGACCATCGCCGCCGCCCCCCGCGGCCTCGACAGCGTCGTCGGCCGCCAGGGGGTGCGCCTCTCCGGCGGCCAGCGCCAGCGCCTGGCCATCGCCCGCATGCTGCTCGCTGAGCCCCAGGTGGTGATCCTCGACGAGGCCACCTCGGCCCTGGACGCGGAAACCGAGGCGCGCCTGCACGCGGCCCTGGCCGAGGAGCTCAAAGGCCGCACCACCCTAATCATCGCCCACCGTCTCTCGGCGGTGAAGCAGGCCGACCGCGCCTACGTGTTCGAGAACGGCCAGGTGGTGGAGCAGGGCTCCCACGACGAGTTGATCGCCGGCCACGGCCTGTATCGGCGGCTTTACGGTCAGCTGCAGCATTAGGATTGAATCCCGCGCCGGCAAACCGGCCGCCGGCCCGCGGATCTTTTCAGAACACTCGCCAAGCGCAAGGTTGGCTCCTCAATTCAACATTCAGCATTCAAAATTCAACATTCAAAACACGAACCCCTGGCCACATGCGCCGCCGGGGGCTATAGAATGGGAAAGGCGTTCTGCGCCCGACTCACCGAAAAACTCCTACAAGAAAGGCAGGTGAAACAATGAGCGAATTGATCAAAGAGGCGCACAAGGTGCTCGACGGCAAGGCGAGCCGCCTGGAAGACCAGGAGCAGGAGGAGCTGGCCAAGGAGATTGCCAAACTTGGCTTCAAGGTCGGCTTTGCCCGCGCCTATGCCAATGGCCCCTCGCTGGCGCGTGAGCTGCTGAAGCGGGTGGAGCGGCTGGAGGCCCAGCTGGAAGAGGTGCGCAAGATCGTCAACAGACACTGAGCGATCGACGGCGGGGACCGTCGGCGCCGCGCGGCGTCTACGGCCCCTGGCAGCCGGGCACGGCCTCGCTCGAATCATAGGTGAAGCCGCCGCCGCGCTTGCGGTAGTAGATGATCGGCATCACGGTACCGCTGCGCGACCAGGGATGGAATTCGCGATAGCCGTGGCGGTCGCACTTGCCGGGGACCATGTAGAGATCACGGTCGACCCGCACCGCGTTGGCCGGCGGCTGATCAGCGCCGCAGCCCCCGAGCAGCAGCAGGACAGCCAGCCCCAGGCCTCGCACTCCAGTCCGAAACACGCGCCCCTCCCCTAAGCGAGACATTCCCCGGACCTTACGCCAGGACGCGGTAAAGGCGAAGCCCCTCGGCGGACGGTCTCAATGGCGGGTTGGCGGAACCTCCGGCGGGGTCTCTTCGCCGTGGAACAGCTGCTCCGCATCCACCCGGTCGAATTCGTAGGCCTGGTTGCAGAATTCGCAGTGCACCAGGATTTCGGCCCGCTCCGCCAGGATCGAGTTGATCTCTTCCGCGCCCAGGCTGCGCAGCATCCCGGCCACCCGTTCACGCGAGCAGGAACAGTAAAAGGCCACCGGGTCCGAGTCGAAGACGCGGATGTCCTCCTCGTGGAACAGGCGGTGAATCAGCTCGCGGGAGTGGAGTTCGAGCAGCTCCTCCCCGGTCACGGTGCTGCCCAGGTGCACCGCGCGGTCCCAGGCGTCGGCGTCGGGCTCCTCCTCGTCGGGCAGCTTCTGCAGCAGCAGGCCGGCGGCCTTTTCGCCGTCGGCGCCGAGCCACATGCGGGTGGGCAGCTGCTCCGAACGCTCGAGATACTCATCGAGGGCATCGGCCAGGCTGTCGCCGGCCAGGGCTACGATACCCTGGTAGCGCTCGCGCTCCGCACCGGGGTCGATGGTCAGCACCAGACGGCCGTGGCCGAAGCGCGCGTGCAAATCGCCCTCCGGCACCGGATCGTCCCACTGGGCCATACCGCGCAGGGTGCGCCGCGCAGTGGCCTCCACCACCATCAGACTGATCGGACCGTCGCCCTGGACCTGCATGGTCAGGGCACCGTCAATCTTGAGGGTCGCCGAGAGCAGCATGCAGGCAGCCATCATCTGCCCCAACAGGTCGCGCACCGGCTCAGGGTAGGCGTGCCGCTCGAGCACCGCCTGCCAACTGGCGTCGAGGTGCACCACCTCGCCGCGGATGGCGGCATTCTCGAACAGGAAACGCTGCAGGGTGTCTTTGTCTTTCATGGATTATGTTTGGGACGGCAGCGGCGTAGGGTCAAGCAAAAGGCAAGACGACTTTTTGCCCTTCGCCGCGGAGCTGCCTCAGGCGTCCAGCTTGGTCAGCAGCAGCTCGTTGACCTGCTGCGGGTTGGCCTTGCCCTTGGAGGCCTTCATCACCTGACCGACGAAGAAGCCGAGCATCTTGCCCCGCTTGTGCTCCTCGGCCTTGCGGTAATTCTCCACCTGCTGCGGGTTGCCCGCGATCACCTCGTCGACGATGGCCTCGATCGCGCCGCTGTCGGTGATCTGCTTCAGCCCCTTCTGGTCGATGATAGCGTCGGCGTCGCCCTCGCCGTTCCACATCGCCTCGAACACGTCCTTGGCGATCTTGCCGGAGATGGTGTTGTCGCTGATTCGCGCCACCAGGCCGCCGAGCTGCGTGGCGCCCACCGGCGAGGCGGCCACCTCGAGACCGGCCTTGTTCAGGGCCCCGGAGAAGTCGCCCATGACCCAGTTGGCCACCAGCTTGGGATGGCCGCCGGCGGCCTCGACCGCGGCCTCGAAATAGTCGGCCAGCTCGCGCGAGGCGGTGAGCACCGCGGCATCGTAGCCGGTCAGACCGTAGTGGGTGACGAAGCGATGCTTCCTTTCGTCCGGAAGCTCCGGCAGGG
>CAZMMH010000152.1:0-5970 GCA_964567315.1 uncultured Gammaproteobacteria bacterium | reverse complement strand
GCTCGGCGACCTGACCAAGCAGGGTCAGCGGCTGTTGGTGGCTCAGGGCGGGCGCCATGGTCTGGGTAACGTCCATTTCAAGAGCAGCACCAATCGCGCGCCGCGCCAATCCACCCCGGGGACCCCGGGCGAGCGCCGGGTGCTCAAGCTCGAGCTCAAGGTGCTGGCCGACATCGGGCTGCTGGGCATGCCCAACGCGGGCAAGTCGACCCTGATTCGCGCGGTTTCGGCGGCGCGGCCCAAGGTCGCCGATTACCCCTTCACCACCCTCCACCCGTATCTCGGCGTGGTCAGCATCGAACCCCACCGCAGCTTCGTGATCGCCGACATCCCGGGGCTGATCGAGGGCGCGGCGGAGGGGGCCGGCCTCGGCATCCGCTTTCTCAAACATCTGGCCAGGACCAACCTGCTGCTGCACCTGCTGGACGTCACCCCCCTGGAGGGGGTCAACGACCCGGTGGGCGATTTCCGGCGCATCGAGCAGGAACTGACCAAATACAGTGAAACCCTGGCGGCAAGGCCGCGCTGGCTGGTGCTGAACAAGATCGATACCCTGCCGGAGGAGGAGCGCCAGGCCCGTTGCGACGCCATCGTCGAGGCGATCGGCTGGCAGGGGCCGGTGTTCATGCTCTCGGCGGCCGAGCGCATGGGTACCCGCGAGCTGAGCTACCGCATCATGAGCTATATCGAAGAGCAGCGCCGCGACGCACAACAGGAACCCGTGCCGGGCGACGAAGAAGAGTGAAGCGGCGCATCGAACCAATACTGACGCTTTTCGACCCGAGGCCATGAAAGATCGTATCCAACTGGGAAATTCGCACCGCTGGGTGGTCAAGATCGGCAGCGCCCTGCTGACCGCCGAGGGGCGTGGTCTGGACCGCGAGGCGATCGCCGCCTGGGTGGCGCAGATCGCCCATCTCCGCCAGGCCGGCAGCGAGGTGGTGATGGTCTCCTCCGGCTCGGTGGCCGAGGGCATGCGCCGGCTGGGCTGGGGCAAGCGGCCCCATGCGGTGCACGAACTGCAGGCGGCGGCGGCGGTGGGGCAGATGGGTCTGGTGCAGGCCTATGAGTCGGAATTCCAGCGCCACGGCCTGAAGACCGCCCAGGTGCTGCTGACCCATGAGGACCTGGCCGACCGCCAACGCCACCTGAACGCGCGCAGCACCCTGCGCACCCTGCTGGCCCTCGGCGTGGTGCCGATCATCAACGAGAACGACACCGTCGCGGTCGAGGAGATCCGCTTCGGTGACAACGATACCCTGGCGGCCCTGGTGGCCAACCTGGTCGAGGCCGACCTGCTGGTGATCCTCACCGATCAGCAGGGGCTGTTCGAGCGCGACCCGCGGAGCGACCCGGACGCCCGGCTGGTGGGCGAGTGCCGTGCCGCTGATCCCGCGCTGGAGCAGATGGCCAGCGGCACCGGCGGCGCCCTGGGTCGCGGCGGCATGCTGACCAAGGTGCGCGCCGCGGCGCGGGCGGCCCGCTCCGGCGCCGCCACCCTGATCGTTTCCGGGCGCGAGCCCCAGTTGACTCCCGAACTCGAAGCGGAATACCTCGAGGCGCTGGGCACGGTACTGCACCCGTCCCAGGAGCGGCTGGCCGCGCGCAAACGCTGGCTGGCGGGGCAGCTCAAGGTCGCGGGCCGGCTGACCCTCGACGCGGGTGCCGTGCGGGTGCTGCGGGAGGCGGGCAGGAGCCTGCTGCCGGTGGGGGTGACGGCGGTGGAGGGCGACTTCGACCGCGGCGAACTGGTGGAGTGCGTGGATCCCGCTGGGCGGCCCGTGGCCCGCGGTCTGGTCAACTACGCCGCCAGCGAGGCGCGCCGGACCATGGGCCAGAGCAGCGAACGGATCGAGTCCCTGCTCGGCTACGTGGACGAGCCGGAGCTGATCCACCGGGACAACCTGGTCCTGATCTGAGTCCAGCAGCCCCGGCGTTCCACAGAAAGTCTTTTGGAACCACCGAAGACACTGAAGCCACCGAATAGAGCCTTTCGGCCGGACGAGTTCCCTTTTTTGGTGTCCGCAGTCTCTTCGGTGGTTTCCCCGACCTTTTACCAGGAACGAAAAAAGCCGGCGCAGTGGCCGGCTTTTTCGTTTGCTGCCCGCGGGCAGCCGTCTTACATCGCGCGGATGTGCGCGTTCAGACGGCTCTTGTGACGGGCGGCCTTGTTGGCGTGGATCAGGCCCTTGCCGGCGCCGCTGTCGATCAGCGGGACGGCGACCTTGTAGGCGGCTTCCGCGGCGCTCTTGTCGCCGGCGGCGATGGCGT
Organism: uncultured Gammaproteobacteria bacterium; assembly: GCA_964567315.1. Taxonomy (GTDB): domain Bacteria; phylum Pseudomonadota; class Gammaproteobacteria; order CAZMMH01; family CAZMMH01; genus CAZMMH01. The sequence continues at coordinate 3,699 of CAZMMH010000152.1, read as the reverse complement.
TGACCACCTTCTTGATGGCGGTGCGCATGCGCGAACGCGCGCTCATGTTGTGGGCGCGGTGCTTGACAGCCTGGCGGGCACGCTTGCGGGCTTGTGCTGAGTTGGCCAAGGTGTAACTCCTGAAAACGGTCGGTCAATCGAAGACGCGATAGTCTGCGGATTTGCGTCCCATTTGTCAATGCCCGGGCGGCGGCGCTGGCGGGGCGGCGGAGCAGGCGGTACCATGGCGCGCGCTATCCGGGTGCGGAGATCCCCTTGAGTCTGCTTCGTTCCACCGTCACCGTCAGCGGCATGACCATGATCTCGCGCGTGCTCGGTTTTGTCCGGGACATGGTCATCGCGCGGATCTTCGGCGCCGTCGCCGGTACCGATGCCTTCTTCGTCGCCTTCAAGATTCCCAGCTTCCTGCGCCGGCTGTTCGCCGAGGGGGCCTTTTCCCAGGCCTTCGTCCCGGTGCTCTCCGAATATAAGGAAAGTGGCCAGGCGACCGAGCTGCGCGAGCTCGTCGACCGGGTCGCCGGCACCCTGGGCGGGGTGCTGGTGCTGGTGAGCGTGGTGGGGATGCTGGCGGCACCGCTGCTGGTGAGCGTATTCGCGCCGGGCTTTCTCAAGGACCCGCTCAAGTTCCATCTCGCCGCCGAGATGCTGCGGGTCACCTTCCCCTACATCCTGTTCATCTCCCTGACGGCCTTCGCCGGCGGCATTCTCAACAGTTACGGCCGTTTCGGCGTGCCCGCCTTCACCCCGGTGATGCTCAATCTGTCCCTGATCGGCACGGCGCTGTGGCTGGCCCCGCATATGCGTCAGCCGATCACCGCCCTGGCCTGGGGGGTGTTCATCGCCGGCGTGGTCCAGCTTGCCTTCCAGGCGCCGTTCCTCGCCCGCCTCGGCCTGCTGCCCCGGCCGCGCTGGGGCTGGCGTACCGAGGGCGTGCAGCGCATCCTCAAGCTGATGCTGCCGGCGATCTTCGGCTCCTCCGTGGCCCAGATCAATCTGCTGGTGGATACTCTGGTGGCCTCCTTCCTGATCACCGGTTCGGTCACCTGGCTCTATTACTCGGACCGCCTGATGGAGTTTCCCCTCGGCGTCTTCGGCATCGCCCTGTCCACGGTGATCCTGCCCAGCCTGTCCAAGACCCATGCCCGCGCCGACGGCCCGCAGTTCGCCCGTACCCTGGACTGGGCCCTGCGCTGGGTGCTGTTGATCGGGGTGCCGGCAGCCCTCGGCCTGCTGTTGCTGGCCGGGCCACTGCTGACCACCCTGTTCCGCTACGATCAGTTCGGCAGTCATGACGTGCGCATGGCGAGCCTGAGCCTGATGACCTTCGCCGTGGGTCTGCCCGGCTTCATGCTGGTCAAGGTGCTGGCGCCCGGCTTCTATGCCCGCCAGGACACCCGCACCCCGGTGCGCATCGGGGTGGTGGCGATGCTCTCCAACAGCGTGATGAACGTGCTCTTCGTGATCGCCTTCCATTACGCCGACCTGCCCGGGGCCCATGCGGGCCTGGCCCTGGCCACCTCCCTCTCGGCCTTCCTCAACGGCGGCCTGCTGTTCCGGGCCCTGCGCCGCAACGGGGTGCTGCAGTTGCAGCCCGGCTGGCGGCGGCTGCTGCTCCAGGTGGCCCTGGCCGCCCTGGCCATGAGCGCACTGCTGGTGTTCGCGGCGGGGGACATGGACGCCTGGTTCGCCCGCGGTGGCTGGGCCCGCGTGTTGCACCTGCTGCTGCTGGTTGCCGGCGGTGCCGGCAGCTATTTAGCCGCACTCTGGCTCACGGGCGTTCGCCTGCAGGCCCTGCGCGGCCACTGAGTGCCTTATAATCGCCAGCTTCCGGGCGCAGGCGGACACTATGGAACTGATCAGGGGACTGCATAATCTGCGGCCGCGTCACCGCGGCTGCGTGGCCACCATCGGCAACTTCGATGGTGTCCACCTGGGCCACCAGGCGGTGCTCGGCCAGCTGGCCGAATACGGCGAGCCGCTGTGCCTGCCCAGCACCGTGATCATGTTCGAACCCCAGCCCCAGGAGTTCTTCGCCCCGGACTCGGCGCCGCCCCGGTTGACCCGGCTGCGGGAGAAGCTCAAGGCCCTGAGCCGCTTTTCCGTCGACCGGGTGCTCTGCCTGCGTTTTGACCAGACCTTCGCCGCCATGGAGGCCGAGGCCTTCATCCGCGAGGTGCTGGTGGAGGGGCTGGGCGTGCGTTACCTGGTGGTGGGCGACGATTTCCGCTTCGGCCGCGGCCGGGAGGGCGACTTCGCCATGCTGCGCGCGGCGGGACAGGCCCATGACTTCCCCGTGGTGAGCATGCACACCTTCGCCGTGGACGGCGAGCGGGTCAGCAGCACCCGCATCCGCGACGCCCTGGCTGCCGGTGACCTCAACGCAGCGGAGAAGCTGCTGGGGCGCACCTACCGCATGTGCGGGCGGGTGGCCCACGGTGACAAGCGTGGCCGCACCATCGGTTTTCCCACCGCCAACGTCCACCTGCACCGCAAGGCCACGCCGGTGGACGGGGTCTTCGCGGTGGAGGTGTTCGGCATCGAGGGCGAGCCGGTACGGGGGGTGGCCAACGTCGGCACCCGGCCCACGGTGGACGGCACCCGCAGCCTGCTGGAGATCCACCTGTTCGACTTCAACCGGGAGATTTACGGTGCCTATCTGCAGGTGGACTTCCTCCAGCGCTTGCGCCCGGAGCAGCGCTTTGCCTCCTTCGAGGAGCTGAAACGCCAGATTGACCGCGACGTTGAGGCCGCCCGGGCCTGGTTCGCGCAGCGGACCTGACCAGGAAAAGAGCGGTCTCGCGCAAAGGCGCTGAGGCGCAAAGGGAAACCCGGTCGGGGCAACACTACGCAGGCAGCGGCCGATATGGGGGCTGCCCGTGCGGAGGGGCTCCAGGGCCCGACACAGCTGGATACCTTGTCGGTGCCGGAGCCGAGATCTCCACCGTTCCTTGGTCTCTTTGCGCCTTTGCACCTTTGCGGCTTTGCGCGAGCCCGGTTTTTGGGATTTGTGCGCCGAGTCGACGGTCAACGGCAGGCGGAAAGCGGTTCCGCCGCCGGCCCGGGACCGATAGACTTGACGGTTTGGCGCCGCGGGCGCCTGGACGAGATTGAGACGAGGCCGTCGTGAGCGACTACAAACATTCCCTCAACCTGCCCGAGACCGGGTTCCCGATGCGTGGCAACCTGGCCAAGCGCGAACCGGAGATGCTCGCGCGCTTCGAGGAGCAGCAACTCTACGCGCGCCTGCGCGAATACACCGCCGGCCGGCCCAAATTCATTCTCCACGACGGCCCGCCCTACGCCAACGGCGAGATACACCTCGGCCACGCGGTGAACAAGATCCTCAAGGACATCATCGTCAAGGCCAAGACTCTCGGCGGCTTCGACGCCCCCTACGTCCCCGGCTGGGATTGCCACGGCCTGCCGATCGAGCTGCAGGTGGAGAAGAAGCTGGGCAAGGCCGGGGCCAAGGTGGACGCCAACACCTTCCGCCAGGCCTGCCGGGACTACGCCGCCGGCCAGGTGGCGGTGCAGATGCGCGACTTCAAGCGCCTCGGTGTGCTCGGTGACTGGGGTCACCCCTACCTGACCATGGACCCCAAGGTGGAGGCCGACATCATCCGCGCCTTCGGCCGGATCGTCGCCAACGGCCACGTGCACAAGGGTTACAAGCCGGTGCACTGGTGCATCGACTGCGGC
>CAZMMH010000151.1:0-5980 GCA_964567315.1 uncultured Gammaproteobacteria bacterium | reverse complement strand
ATGGAGTCGATCGAGTCGCTGAACCTGGCCCTGGAGAACTTCGACGGCACCCTGATCTTCGTCAGTCACGACCGCGAGTTCGTCTCTTCCCTGGCCACCCGGATCATCGAGCTGACCCCGGAGGGTGTGGTCGACTTCAGCGGCAGCTACGAGGACTACCTGCGCAGCCAGGGTGTTGCATAATCGCTGGGAGAGGCGGTGGTGGTGCCACCGTTGCCAGGGAGAGGGGCGGAATGACGCAGGAAACCAACGCGTTGGGACAGCCCGTAGGCTGCACGCTGGACGGCTGGCTGCCGCCTCCGCTGCCCCCGCACACGCCCCTCGCGGGGCGCTATTGCCGTCTGGAGCCGCTGGACGCGGCGCGCCATGCCGATGCCCTGTACGACGCCAACAGCGCCGACGTCGAAGGCCGCATGTGGACCTACCTGCCCTACGGTCCCTTCGCTGACCTGGCCGCCTACCGGGCCTGGGCCGGGGGCGCCGCCGCCAGCGGCGACACCCTGTTCTTCGCCATCGCCGACCCGGCCACCGGGCAGGCCACGGGCATTGCCGCCTACCTGCGCATCGAACCGCGCTTCGGCTCCGTCGAGGTCGGCCACCTGGCCTACGCGCCGGCGCTGCAGCGTACGCGCGCGGCCACCGAGGCCATGTACCTGATGATGAAGCGGGCCTTCGACCTCGGTTACCGCCGTTACGAGTGGAAGTGCAACGCCCTCAATGCCGCCTCGCGGGCGGCGGCGCAGCGCCTCGGCTTCTCCTTCGAGGGGGTGTTCCGCCAACACCTGACGGTCAAGGGGCGCAACCGCGACACCGCCTGGTACGCCGTGCTCGACCGGGAGTGGCCGGCCCTGCGCCAGGCCTTCGAGCAGTGGCTGGCCCCCTCCAACTTCGAAACCGACGGCCGCCAGCGGCTGGCCCTGTCCGATCTCACCCGGCCGCTGCTGGCGGCCACAGGCTGAGACACCGGTACGCCCGGCGTCCGGTTACCCACGCTACCATGGCCCCTGGCGTACGGCAGGTGCCCGTGCGCGACAGGGGGGAGTATGCGCAATGCGGAACTGATGCGCCGGCTCGAGGCGTTCGAGATCGGCCGGGAGGAGTGTGCCCTGCCGTTTGCCGCGCGCCTGGCGCGGGAGAACGGCTGGCGGCGCGACTACGCCAAGCGGGTGATCACGGAGTACAAGCGCTTCGTCTATCTGGTCGCGGCGGGTGACGGCGAGCTGACCCCGTCGGACGAGGTGGACCAGGCCTGGCACCTGCACCTGCTCTACACCCGCTCCTATTGGAAGGAGCTCTGCGGCGGCCTGCTGGGGCGCGAGCTGCACCACCTGCCCACCCGCGGCGGCAGCGCGGAGGGGGCGCGCTTCGCCGCGCAGTATCGGGCCACCCTGGAGTTCTACGCCAGGGAGTTCGGTCACCCGCCGCCGGCGGACATCTGGCCCGACGTGGCCGCCCGCTTCCGCCAGGCCGACCGTTTCCAGCGGGTGAACGTCGCCCACCGGCTGCTCCTGCCGCGGCCGCCCCGCTGGCTCGGCCGCCTGGCGGCGGTCTCCCTGGCGCTGCCCCTGCTAGTCTCCTGTGCCCTGGGCAGTGCCGACGAGGATCCCTGGTTCTGGGTCAAGACTGGCCTCGGCATTGCCGCGGCGATCTACCTGGTAAAGAAGCTCAACGACTGGTTGGGCGGTAGCGGGGGTGGCGGCGGTGGAGGTTTCGGCTGCGGCGGGGATAGCGGCTGCGGTTCCTGGGGTGATGGCGGTGACAGCGGCTGTGGCGGCAGCGGCTGTGGGGGCTGCGGTGGCGATTAGGTCGCCAAGCGGCGGCGGTACTCGCCGGGCGCCACGCCGAGGGTGCGCTTGAAGGCGCGGTTGAAGGCCGCGTCGCTGTCGTAGCCGACCCGGTCGGCGATCTCGCCCAGGGTCAGGTCGCCGTGGCGCAGCAGGGCCTCGGCGCGGTAGATGCGCCAGCGCAGCAGGTAGTTGAGGGGGGTGTCGCCCACCACGCGGCGGAAGCGGGCGGCGAAGGCCGAGCGCGACATGCCGGCGACCGCGGCCAGGGAGGCCACCGTCCACGGCCCGGCGAGGTCGCCGTGGAGGGCGCTCAGGGCTGCCGCCAGGCGGCGGTCGGCCAGGGCCGCCAGCCAGCCGGTGCGCGGCGCGGCGTCGGAGGCGCAGTAGGCGCGCACCGCCTGCACGAAGAGCACCTCGGCCAGCCGCTGCACCACCAGGCGCCCACCCGGGGAGGGCGCCGCCACCTCGGCCGCGATCAGTTGCAGGGTGGCCTGCATCAGGCGGGCCCGCTCACCTTCCAGCGGCACCTTCAGCACCGCCGGCAGCAATGTCATCAGGGGTGCCCCGCCGGCCGGGTCGAAGGCGAAACGGCCCGCCACGATGAGGGTGGCCGGTCCCTTCCCGCCGATGCTCACCCGGTCGCCGCCCTCCCCGCCGAAGATCTCGCCGCAGGGTTGCAACGGCCGGCCCTGCGCATCCTGCAGGTCGAAGCACGCCTCGCCCTTGACGATGAAGCAATCGCCCGCGTGCAGGGCGACGGGCGCCTCCAGGCCGGGGGCGCTCAACAGGCACTGGCCGTGGACCACCACGGCGAAGCGGAGCCGCTCGTCGCGGCCGAAGGCCACGCCCCATGGCGCGCGGGCTTCGACCCGGGCGTAGAGCGCGTCGCGCACGCGCATGGCGGTGAGGATGTCTTCCAGCGGATCCATGGCGATTCCTGGACGATCGGCAAACAAAAGCGGACGTCCGTCTATTCAGAGTCCCGCTGCATCAGCCTAGCATGCGCGGAACACCTTTCGACAAGGAGACCGCCATGCAGAGCTACCGTCTCGAACAGTTCGGCAACCTCGAGCAACTGGTGCAGCGGGCAGAGCCGACCCCGGTCCCGGGTCCCACGGAGGTACTGGTGCGGGTCCACGCCAGCGCCCTCAACTTCCGCGACATCGCCCTGCTCCGCGGTCGCTATCCCATGTCCTGCAGGCCGGGGCTGATCCCCCTCTCCGACGGCGCCGGGGAGGTGGCGGCGGTGGGCGAGGCGGCGACGCGCTTTCGGGTCGGCGACCGGGTGGCCGGCCTGTTCTTTCCGCGCTGGAGCGGCGGGCGCTTTCCCCTGGAGGCGATTGCCGAGCAATACGGCAGCGACCGGGATGGCTGGCTGACGGAGTACAAGGCACTTGATCAGGCGGCCCTGGTGGCGATCCCTCCGGCGCTTTCGTTCGAGGCCGCGGCGACCCTGCCCTGTGCCGCGCTCACCGCCTGGAGCGCCCTGAGCGGGCCGGCGCCGGTGAGCGCGGGTGATACGGTGTTGACCCTGGGCAGCGGCGGCGTCTCCCTGTTCGCCCTGCAACTGGCCAAGCTGCGGGGGGCGCGGGTGATCGCCACCACCTCAAGTGCGGCCAAGGCCGAGCGCCTGGCGGCACTGGGCGCCGACGCGGTGATCGATTACCGGCGGACCCCGGAGTGGGCCGCGGGGGTGCGCGAGCTGACCGACGGCCGCGGTGTCGAGCGGGTGGTGGAGGTGGGCGGCCCCGGCACCCTGCCCCAGTCATTGCGGGCGGTCGCGGTGGGCGGCGAGGTCACGCTGATCGGCTTCGTTGCCGGGGGGCCGGAGGCGGTCCCGTTCAGCGCGATCTATCGCAGCGGCGCGACCCTGCGCCGCATCGGCGTCGGCAGCCGCGAGGACTTCGAGCAGCTGAACCGGGCCATTGCCCAGCACCGGCTGGAACCGGTGATCGACCGGGTGTTCCCCTTCGATGAGGCCCGCGCCGCCTGGGAGCACATGGAGCGGGGCGGGCCATTCGGCAAGGTGGTGATCCGTCACTGAGCGGCGGGCGTCGTCTCCGTGCCGCGCCAGCGTGCCGCCAGCTTCTCCATTGCCACGAAGAACACCGGGGTCACGAACAGGGTCAGCATCTGCGAGAAGAGCAGGCCACCGACGATGGTGATGCCCAGGGTCCGCCGCGACTCGGCGCCGACGCCGATGCCCAGGGCGATCGGCAGGGTGCCGAGGATCGCCGCCAGGGTGGTCATCATGATCGGGCGGAAGCGGATCCGGCAGGCCTCGATGATCGCGGCCGCGGCGTCCAGGCCGTGTTCGCGGCGCTGCGCCAGGGCGAAGTCGATCATGATGATGCCGTTCTTCTTCACCAGGCCCACCAGCAGGATCAGGCCGGCGTAGCTGAACACGTTCAGCTCCTGATGGAACAGCTGCAGCGAGACCAGGGCGCCGAAGCCGGCCAGGGGCAGGGCGGTGAGTATGGTCAGCGGGTGGATGAAGTGTTCGTAGAGAATGGCCAGCACCATGTAGATCACCAGTACAGTGAAGGTCAGCAGCAGGGGCAGGTTGCGCATGGAGGCCTGGAAGGCCTGGGCGCCGCCGGCAAACACCCCGGTGACGTTGCCCGGCAGGCGTTCGACTGCGGTCTTCTCGATGGCGTCCGTCACCGCACCGAGGGAGGTGCCCGGCGCCAGGTTGAACGACAGGGTGACCGATGGCAGCTGGCCGTAGTGCGAGACCGACAGCGGCCCGACCCCGCTGCTCACCCTGGCCACCGCATCCAGGGGCACCAGGGCGCCCTGGTCGTTGCGCAGGTAGATCGCCTTCAGGGCGTTGATGTCCTGCTGGTAGCGCGGTGCCAGCGCCATCTTCACCTGGTAGGTGTCGGCGGCGCCGAAGATGGTGCTCACCTGACGCTCGCCGAAGGCGTCGTAAAGGGTCTTCTGGATGTCGGCGACCGAAACGCCCAGGCGGGCGGCCCGGTCACGGCGGATGTGTACGTCCACCTGCGGGCTGTTCAGCTCCAGGTCGGTGTTGACGTCCTGCACCCCCGGCAGTGCGGCCAGGGCCGGCTTGAGGGCGTCGGCGGCCCGCACCAGGGTGGCGTAGTCCTGTCCCTGGAGGACGAAGTCGTAGCTGCTGTTGCTGCTGTGGCCACCGATGCGGATGGCCGGAGGGTTGCGGAAGAAGACCTGCAGGTCGGGCACCTTGTGCACCGCCTTGCGTAGCTGCTGGATCACCGTGGCGGCGTCGTCCGGGCGCTCGTTGCGTGGCTTGAGGCGGATGATCAGGCGGCCGATGTTGCTGCCGGAGGTGCCGCCGCCGCCCTGGCCGGCGCTGGACATGGCACCAGCCACGTTGGGGTTGGCGCGGACAATTTTCGCCGCCTGCTCCTGCATCGCCTTCAGTTCGTTGAAGGTGACGCCCTCCGGTGCCCGGGTGCTGCCGATGATCAGGCCGACGTCCTCGGAGGGGATGAAACCCTTGGGCACATGGTGGAACAGCCAGCCGGTCACCACCAGGATCGCGCCCGCCAGCAGCAGGGTGCTGCGCCAGTGGCGGACCGCGACTTTGAGGCCGCGGATGTAGGCGTCGCGGCTGGCCTCGAAGGCCCGTTCCAGCCAACGCGAGAGGCCGCTCGGTCGGGCCTCGGTGCGCAGCCAGCGGCTGGCGGCCATCGGCGTCAGGGTCAGGGCCACCAGTCCGGAAATGGCCACGGCGATGCCCAGGGTGGCGGCGAATTCGGTGAACAGGCGGCCGAGGATGCCGCCCATGAACAGAATCGGAATGAACACCACCACCAGGGAGACGGTCATGCTGACCACGGTGAAGCCGATCTCACGGCTGCCGGTGAGCGCCGCCTGCAGCCCGTTGCGGCCCTTCTCCAGGTAACGCACGATGTTTTCCTGGACCACGATCGCGTCGTCGACCACGAAGCCCACCGCCAGGGTCAGGGCCATCAGCGAGAGGTTGTCCAGGCTGAAGCCGGCGAAGTGCATGGCGGCGAAGGTGCCGACGATTGAGGTGGGCAGCGCCAGGGCGCTGATCACCGTGGCGCGGATGTTGCGGAGAAACAGGAAGATGACGCCCACCACCAGGACCATGGCCAGCAGCAGGGTGAGTTTCACTTCGCGGATCGACCCCCTGATGTACTCGGCACGGTCGTGCATCAAGTGCAGGCTGGCATCGCCGGGCG
>CAZMMH010000150.1:0-6013 GCA_964567315.1 uncultured Gammaproteobacteria bacterium | reverse complement strand
TCCAGCGGCTACTTCTTCAGCCACATCGGCAAAGGCTTCGTGCCCAAGCAGGACGAGGGGCGTTTCCAGATCATCTTCAAGACGCCGCTGGGCTCCAGCATCGACTACACCAACCAGCGCATGGCCGAGATCGAGAAGATCCTGGGGCGGCACAAGGACACCATCGCCGGCTACTTCACCGCCATCGGCATCCGCACCGGCGGCCAGGTCAACGAGGGCATGGCCTTCGTCACCATGACCCCGCGCGAGAAGCGTCATACGAGCCAGCAGGCGCTGATGGCCGAGTTGAACAAACAGTTCGCGGACGTGCCCGGGGTCAAGGCCTTCCCGGTGCCGGTGGGGGTGATCGGCGGCCAGCGCGGCGATCCCCTGCAGTTCTCGGTGAGCGGTCCCAACCTGGCCCAGGTGGCGAAATACGCCCACCAACTGCAGGCGAAACTCGCCAGCATGCCGGAACTGGGCAAGCTCGACCTGGACCTGCAGCTCGAACTGCCCCAGTACAGGCTGGAGGTGGATCGGGAACGCGCCGCGGACCTCGGTTTCACCACCCGCGACGTGGCCACCGCGGTGAACCTGATGCTCGGCGGCATGAACGTGGCCAAATACAACGATGAGCCGGGCGACGGCGAACGCTATGACGTGCGCATGAAGGCCGCCGACGGGGTGTTCAAGTCGCCGGCCGACCTGGACAAGCTCTACCTGCGCAGCCGCGACGGGCGCATGATCCGGGTCGATACGGTGGCCGGGCTCAAGCAGGTGCTGGGGCCGGCGGTGGTCTCCCGCTTCGACATGCAGTACGCGGCGGTCTTCTACGGCACCCCGGAGATCGCGCTGGGCGAGGCGGTCAACCGCATCCGCACCATCGGGGCCAAAATTCTGCCGCTCGGCTACAGCGTCAAGTTCCTGGGGCAGGCGGAGGAGATGAGCAAGACCGCCGGCTACATGGCCTTCGCTTTCATGCTGGCGACGGTGATGCTCTACATGGTGCTGGCGAGCCAGTTCAACTCCTTCCTCCAGCCCATCGTCATCATGGTGGCCCAGCCGCTGGCGATGATCGGCGGGGTGGCGGCCCTCTGGCTGACCCACAACAGCCTCAACATCTTCTCCATGATCGGCCTGGTGCTGCTGATCGGCCTGGTGGCCAAGAACTCCATCCTGCTGGTGGATCTCACCAATCAGCAGCGGGCGGAAGGGAAGGGGATCAGGGAGGCCCTGCTGGAGGCCTGCCCGATCCGTCTGCGCCCGGTGCTGATGACCTCCATGACCATCATTTTCACCCTGTTCCCGGCGGCACTGGGTTTCGGCGCCGGCGCCGAAACCAACGGTCCGCTGGCGGTGGCGGTGATCGGCGGCATGGTCACCTCGACCCTGCTCACGCTGGTGGTGGTGCCCGCGGTCTATTCGCTGATGGAGGGCGGGATCGAACGCCTGCGTCGGCGTCGGGAGCGGCGTCTGGCGGACGTCTGAACGGCTGAAGCCGGGTGGCAACCGCCCCTGCTCCCGCTGGGGCGGTCGCCCGTCTCCGCTGTCTATGGGCGTGTGCCGGGCAAGAAAGCGGGATTCGGGCCCAATTTCGGGGCGGCAGCCGTCCGCGGATGGCCTATCATAGTCTGACGATGGGGGTGTACATCGTGGGCGGATCCAGGGAAGGAATACGCGACCGGCAGGCTCTTACCAGCAGAGGCGGGACTCCAGCTACATGCGATTCGCGAGCAAGCTCGGCCTCACCGCCATCGCGGCGGCGCTGATCATTGGTCCGCTGCTGGGCGCCGCCGTCTTCCTCAACGCCCGCAGCATTCTCGAGCAACGCATCGTCTCCGATCAGGTCGCCGATGCCCGCCAGATCATGCGCGAGATCGACACCGCGCTCTACCGTGGCTACAACGACGTGCGCATGATCGCGGCCGACGAACTGCTGCGGGAATACGTCGAGTCGCCGGGCAACCCGGAACAGCGCAAGATGGTGGCCGAGGAGATGGAGCAGCGGGAGGCGCTCACCGGCCCCTGGCTGTCGATGATGGTCCTCACCGTGAGCGGCAAGCATCTCATCAGCGTCGGCGGTGGGGGGGGGCACGGTGACATCGGCCACTACCCGCTCAGCGCGCCGATTTTTCGCCAGGCCCTGGCCGGCCGGGTCGTCTGGAGCGACAGGGTGCTGTCCGATCACGCCGGGAAGCCTACCGTTATCTTCGGCGCCCCGGTGTTCAGCCGTACGGACCCCAAGCGGGTCGTCGGCGTGGTCATCGCCCATTATGATTGGCATGCCGTTCGCGCGGTACTCGACGAGGTCGACCCAGAAGCGACGGTCCATCTGCTCAACCGGCGCGGTGAGATCATCGGCAAGCGCAGCAATGACAGGGGGGGCGAAACGGACAGTCAACTGGCCAAAGTGCTGCGGCGTCAACAGCCCTTCGGCGACAAGGCCGGCTATCTGGTCACCGACACCGCACTGCACGGCCACTCACGGGCCCTGGTGGTGGATCAGCACCAGACGGGCATGAAGGGGTATCGGGGCAGCGGCTGGAATCTGGTCATCGAACGCCCCATCGACAAGATCTTCCAGCCGATCAAGCGGCTGGCCTGGCAGACCACCGGCCTGGTCTTTGCCGGGGTGTTGCTGCTCGGTGCCCTGTACATGCTTGTGAGCAGGCGCTTCCTGGCGCCGCTGTCGCGACTGGTGGAGGGCGTGCGCGATGTGGGCCGGGGCGACTTCTCCGGCCACCTGACGGTGCGCAGCCGGGACGAATTCGGCGAACTCGCGGAACATTTCAACACAATGGTCGGACGTCTGCGCCAGAGCACGGTCTCCCGTAATCATCTCGACCGCATTCTCAACACCATGGAGGGCAGTGTGGTGGTGCTGACCCCGGACTACCGGATCTCCGACCTCAACAGCGCCACCCTGGAAATGCTCGGTCATGCCCCGGGCACGCTTGATGGGCAACCCTTCACAATGGTCATGGCCGAGGCACCGACGGTGCTCGCGCCACTGCAGGAGCCGCGCGGCGCTACGCAGGTGACGATCGCCCACTACGAAACCGGATACACCGCCGCCGACGGACATACCGTGCCGGTACAGTTCTCGGCGGCGGGCATGCACGACGCCAACGGACGGCTGGAGGCGATGGTCTGCGCCGCGGTGGACATCACCGAACGCAAGCGGGCCGAAGAGGCGTTGGTCAGCAGCGAGGAGCGCTTCCGCAACCTGGTGGAGAGCACCGGCGACTTCGTCTGGGAGGTGAATGTCGAGGGTCTGTATACCTATGTCAGCCCGCAGGTTGAGAAGCTGTTGGGATATCGCCCGGAGGAAATGATCGGCAAGACGCCGTTCGAGGACATGCCTGAGGAGGAGGCCGAACGGGTCGCCGACAACTTCCGAGATGCCGTGAGGCGGCGGCAGCCCATTGTTGCCCTGGAAAACGCCAACCTCCACCGCGACGGACGGTTGGTCGTCCTGGAGACCAGCGGCATGCCGTTCTTCGGCCACGATGATGAGTTTCTCGGCTATCGGGGGATCGACCGCGACATCACCGAGCGCAAGCGTGCCGAAGAACTTGCCTGGCAGCAGATGCAGGAGTTGCGCAAGCTCAACGACGAACTGGTGGAGCTCAATGCGGAGCTGGAGCGGGCCCAGTCGCAGCTGGTGCAGTCCGAGAAGATGGCCTCGATCGGCGTGCTCGCCGCCGGCGTGGCTCACGAGATCAACAATCCCGTCGGCTACCTGCAGTCCAACCTGGAGTCCATGGGGAGGTATATCAAAGACTTCCTTGGCCTGATCGACCGTTACGACACGCTGGAGGCCAGCCTGCCCGCGGATGATCCGCAGCGCGCGGCGGTCGCGGCCTACAAGGCGAAGATCGACCTGGAATACCTCAAGCAGGATGCCACGGCCATGCTCGCGGAGTCGCGCCAGGGCATCGACCGGATCAAAACCATTGTGCAGGACCTCAAATCCTTCTCCCACGTGGATGCGGTGGAGATGTGGCGGATGGAGGATCTGCACAAAGCACTGGAGACGACGCTCAACGTGGTTTGGAACGAGCTCAAGTACAAATGCGAGGTGGTCAAGGAGTACGGCGAGCTGCCCCTGGTCGAGTGCCGAATCTCGCAGCTGCAACAGGTCTTCATGAACCTGCTGGTCAACGCCGCCCAGGCGATAGAGGAGCACGGCATCATCACCATCCGCACCGGCACGGAGGACGACCAGGTGTGGATCGAGGTCAGCGACGACGGCAAAGGGATACCTGAGGATCAGCTCGCGCGCGTCTTCGAGCCTTTCTACACCACCAAACCGGTCGGCAAGGGTACCGGGCTTGGCCTCTCCGTCTCCTACAACATCGTCGAGCGCCATCACGGCCGGCTGGAGGTTGAGAGTGAAGAGGGCGGCGGCACCACGTTCCGCATCCATCTGCCGGTGCGGCAGTCCGATACCTCCGACGTCGCCTGAGCCCGCGACCGGCACGGCCGGGCGCCGATGCTCACCAAACCCCCTGATTTCGGCCGGACCCTCCATGCGTTTTGGCGCTATGCTTTCACCCGCGCAGGATTACCTGCACGGTCCGTGGGAGAGAAGCCATGCATCCCGTGAAGTTCGCCCTGTCCCTCTGCCTCGCGACGGCCGGCGTGATCCTGGCCGGCAGCGGCCCGGTAGCGGCCGCACCGCCCGGCGGCGGACCGCCGCCCGAGGCCTTTTCCGTCTGCAGCGGCAAGCCCCTTGGAGCGGCATGCAGCTTCCAGGGTTTCCGTGGCCAGGTCAGCGGCAGCTGCCGCCAGATGCGGGAGGTGCAGCCGGTCTGCGTGCCGGAAGGGACGGGCGGGGGGCCGGGCATGGGCGGCGGGCCGGGCATGGGCCCCGGCGGAAACGCCGGTGGCGCGGGCGGCCCCGGAATGGGGCCCAATGGCGGCCACGGCTCAGGCGCGACGGCCTCCGGCGGTCGTCCCGGCGCGCCGGGTCCCCTGGGCGGACGTCCCGCCGGCTACACCCCGCGCGCGCCCTATGCCGAGGCGGTGGTACTGCACAACAGACTCTCGGATACGGGCCAGGTCACCTGTTTCGATGACCACAGCGTGATCGACTGCAGCCAGGCCGCGGCCGCCGGTTTCCCCGGACAGGACGGACTCTACCGCTCGCGCGCCGCGGCCTACCGCGACAACGGCAACGGCACCGTCAGCGATCTCAACACGGGCCTGACCTGGCAGAAGGCCCACAACAGCAAGCGCCTGCCCTTCGCCGAGGCCAAGGCCACCTGCCGGGGCCTCACCCTCGGCGGCCACCACGATTGGCGCCTGCCCGGCATCAAGGAACTCTACTCGATCACCGACTGGCAGGGCTCGACCGGCCGCCGCTTCTTCATCGACAGCCATTACTTCAACTTCGCCGAGCCCGGGCCGGAGGTGCTGGAGCACGACCGCTTCGCCAGTACCCATCGCGTGGACATGATGGGCCAGACCTGGTCCGGCACCATTTATACCGGCGACCACTGGGATCGCCCCGGGGTCAAGGCGGCCTTCTTCTTCAACTTCCTCGACGGCCGGATCAAGAGCGCGCCGATCAAGGGTCCGCGTGGGCTCTTCTACCGCTGCGTCCGCGGCAAGCCCTGGGGCGCCAACCAACTGAAAGACAACGGGGATGGCAGCGTCACCGACGCGGCCACCGGCCTGACCTGGCAAAAGGCCGACGACGGCCGCAGCCGCGACTGGGGCCAGGCCCTGCGTTACTGCAGCAAGCTCACCCTGGCCGGCCACCGCGACTGGCGCCTCCCCAACGTGAAGGAGCTGCAGAGCATCGTCGACTACCGCCGCAACGACCCGGCCCTGGACCTGAGCTATTTCGTGCAGAGCGACCACAAGGGCTGGTTCTGGAGCTCCACCACCCACGGCGAAGACCCGCGCATGGCCGACTACGTCTGCTTCGGCAAGTGCACCTCGGTCGCGGGGGTGGACGTCCACGGCGCGGGGGCCCAGCGCAACGATCCCAAGTCGGGTGACCCGTCCCAGTGGGGCGCCCGCGGCG
>CAZMMH010000149.1:4178-6036 GCA_964567315.1 uncultured Gammaproteobacteria bacterium | reverse complement strand
ACATCGCCATCTGCGACGTGGGCGCGCACAAGATGTGGATGGCACGCATGTTCCGCTGCGAAGTGCCCAACACCTGCATCATCTCCAACGGCTTCGCCAGCATGGGCATCGCGGTCCCGGGGGCGGTCGCCGCCAAGCTGCTCTACCCCGAGCGCAAGGTGGTGGCGGTGACCGGCGACGCCGGCTTCATGATGAACTCCCAGGAGATCGAAACCGCCGTGCGCCTGGACACGCCGATCGTGGTGCTGATCTGGAACGACGGCGGCTACGGCCTGATCGGCTGGAAGCAGATGAACCAGTTCGGGCGTACCGCCTACGTCGACTTCAACAACCCCGACTTCGTCAAGTACGCCGAGTCCTTCGGCGCCCGCGGCTACCGGGTCAACAGCACCAGCGAGCTGATGCCGATCCTGCGCGAGGCCCTCGACAGCAACCAGGTCTGCGTAATCGACTGCCCGGTCGACTACCGGGAGAATCTCAAACTGACCCAGAAGCTCGGTGACATGGTCTGCCCGGTATGACGCCGCTCACGGGAATGCGCCAATGTTGAAGCACCGCGGCGCCGGCAGCGCGGTGCCCTCGCGGATCGATCCCCGCGCCGGTCACGAGCGGCCCTTGCGTCTGCTCAGCTACAACATCCAGGCGGGCATCACCACCCGCCAGTACCGCCAGTACATCACCGCCAGCTGGAAGCACGTGCTGCCGTTTTCCGACCGCATGGAGAACCTGGACCGCATCGCCTCCATGCTCGGCCAGTTCGACATCATCGGCCTGCAGGAGGTGGACGCCGGCTCCCTGCGCAGTGGTTTCGTCAATCAGACCGACTACCTGGCGACCAAGAGCCGCTTTCCCTACTGGTACGACAAGACCAACCGCGACCTGGGCATCATGGCCCAGCACTCCATCGGCCTGCTCTCGCGCTATCGCCCGCAGCGCTACGTCGAGCACAACCTGCCCGGCTTCATCCCCGGCCGGGGCATGCTGGCAGTGGAGTACGGCAGCGGGCCCGATCCGCTGGTCCTGCTGATTGTGCATTTTGCCCTGGGCAAGCGGGCGCGCATGCGCCAGATCGACTACGTCGCCGAGGTGCTCCAGGACCGCCGCCACGCGGTGTTGATGGGTGACTTCAACTGCACCTCGCAGAGCCCGGAGATCGCCCGCCTGATGGCCCGCGCCGATCTCGGCGAGCCCCTGCCGGACCTGCACACCTACCCGTCCTGGCGCCCGGAGCGCAACATCGACCACATCCTCGTCTCCCGCGCCCTCACCGTGCGCCACGCCGAGGTGTTGAAGTATCCCTTTTCCGACCACCTGCCGATCGTCACCGAGGTGATCCTGCCCGACGACCTGTTACTGGAACACTAGGGGTTCAACCCGTATGGCCGACGACGAAGTCAATGCCGGCGACGCCAACTGGCAATACAAGTACTACGACACCCTGGAGCAGCTCGAACAGAAGGAAAAGCAGTTCGAGCACATCGAGACCGCCCTGCGCCGGGCCATCTCGCGCCTCTCCCTGGCCGCCGACGGCCGCGACGACCAGCTCGACGAATACCTCAAGGAATTGCGCCGCTCGATCCGCGACGGGGTCGATCACGCCTCCCTGCAGCAGCTCATCGAGGTGCTCTCCGAGCGCATGGTGGTGCTGGACGAGAAGCACACCCGCGAACGCAAGCTGCGGCCGGGTGAGCCGCTGCTGGCCCTGGTCGACGTCATTGCCTGGCCGCGCGGGCTCAACCGGGAGCTCAAGCACCTGCGCCGCCAGTTGGAGCAGGCCGAGGACCAGCAGGCCCTGCACGACCCGACCCGTGCCTTCGCCGAGCTGATCGCCGCGGCCGCGGCCCGGATTGCCGCCGAG
>CAZMMH010000149.1:0-4078 GCA_964567315.1 uncultured Gammaproteobacteria bacterium | reverse complement strand
CCGCCGAGGACGAAGCGGCGGCCCCGCCCAAGGCGGGCGGGCTCTTCGGCCGCCTGTTCCAACGTGACCGCGGCGATGCCGCGCCGCCGACCGCCGAGGCGCCGGCAGCGGCGGCCACCGCACCGGGTACCCCGGCGGGGCCCACCGACCTCTCCCAGCCTCTGGCCGGGGCCAGCCCCCAATTGGCCCGCGACCTGCTGGCCGAACTGCTCGACGGCCTGCGTCTCGGCGATCCGGCGGCGGCCAAGCTGGCACGCCTGCGCAGCCGGCTGCCGGCCGCCGGCGAGCCGGAGCTGCGCGACCTGGCCGGCGAGCTGGCCCAACTGCTCAGCGGCCTCGGCGCTGCCGCGGGCGGCGTGGCGGAGGCGCCGGCCGAAAGCGCGCCCGACGCCGCCGAACTGCTGCTGGAGCTGCTCGAGCGCCTCTCCCTGCCGGACGAGCTGGCCTCCCGTGCCGAGGCGATCCGCCGGCGTATCGAGGAGGCCGGGGACGCCGAGGCCTGGCAGCGGATCCTGGAGGAGATTGCCGATCTGATCGCTGATCTGCGCTCCCGGGTCCAGCGCGAGCGCAGCGACCTGGAGAGCTTCCTCACCCAGGTGACCGAACGGCTGGCCGACGTCGACCAGCACCTGCAGGGCGTGGACTCATCGCGCCAGGAGTCGCTGGCCGACACCCGCGAACTCAACAGCCGGGTCCACGACCACGTGCGCGGCATCTCCTCCAGCGTGCAGGGCGCCAGCGATCTGGAGCTGCTCAAGCACGAGGTGCAGCGGACCCTGGACGTAATCCTCAGCCACGTCGACGATCACCGCGGCCGTGAGGAGGATCGCAGCGCCCGCCTGGAGAAGCAGGTGCAGCAGCTCAGCGGCCGCCTGCGCGAGGTGGAGCGCGAGAGCGGCGAGCTGCGCCAGCGCCTGAGCCAGGAGCGCAGTGCCGCCGCCACCGACGCCCTCACCGGCATTCCCAACCGGCTCGCCTACGACGAACGCATCGAGCAGGAGTACAAGCGCTGGAAGCGCCTGCCCCAGCCGCTCACCCTGGTGGTGGCGGACGTGGATTTCTTCAAGAAGGTCAACGACAGTTACGGCCACAAGGCCGGCGACAAGGTGCTGGTGACCATCGCCCAGCTGTTGTCCAAGCAGATTCGCGAGAGCGACCTGCTGGCCCGCTACGGCGGCGAGGAGTTCGTCATCGTGATGCCCGGCGCCAGCGCCGCGGCGGCCTTCGAGGTGGCGGACAAGCTGCGCATGGCGGTGGACCAGACCCCCTTCCACTACCACGGCACCCGCGTGCCGGTGACCGTCTCGTGCGGGGTGGCCCAGTTCCGCGACGACGACACCCCGGACACGGTGTTCGAGCGGGCCGACGCCGCCCTCTACCGGGCCAAGCAAAATGGTCGCAACCGCTGCGAAGCGGGCGACTGAGCGCGTGCCGAAGGCAGGCCGCAGCACCGCCAGCCTGACCGGTCTGCGCCGGGCCCTGCAGGAGATGGCGGATCCGGACAAGGCGGCCTTCGCCGCTCGCTTCTTCCAGACCGGGCCCGGCCAATACGGCGAGGGTGACCGCTTCCGCGGCGTCCGCGTGCCGGCGCTGCGCCGGCTTGCCCGCGAATACCGCGGTTTGCCGCTGGCGGCGGCGCTGGCGCTGCTCGACTCGCCCTTTCACGAGGACCGCCTGGTGGCCCTGCTGCTGATGGTCGAGCATTACCGGGGCGGCGACGAGCGCCTGCGGCAGCGGGTCTACCGTGAGTACCTGGCGCGGACGGCGCAAATCAACAGCTGGGATTTGGTGGATCTCTCGGCCGAACACATCGTCGGTGCCTGGCTGGCCGAGCGCCCGCGCACTCCGCTCACCCGCCTGGCCAAGTCGAAGCGGCTGTGGGAACGGCGCATCGCCATCCTCGCCACCTTCCATTTCCTGCGGCGCGGTGAGTTCGCGGAGACCCTGCGCATCGCGCGCCTGCTGCTCCACGACCGCCACGACCTGATTCACAAGGCGGTGGGCTGGCTGCTGCGGGAGGTGGGCAAGCGCGACCCCGCTGTCCTGGAGGGGTTCCTGGGCGAGCATTACGCGGCAATGCCGCGCACCATGCTGCGCTATGCCATCGAGCGGCTGCCCGAAGCGCGGCGCAGAGCCTGGCTCGAAGGGCGGGCCTAGCTAAGGGTGGCCATGAAGCGGCCGAGGAAGGCCATCTTCTCGGCGTCGTCCTGATCTACCAGACCGATGGTGATATTGACGAATTCGGTCTCGCGATTGTCGTCGCGGGCCTGCAGGGTGTGGACGTAGCCGTTGAGGCGGGCCACCTCCTCGCCATGCTGCAGATCGAGCACCGCCAGGTCGAGGATATTCGGCAGCTTGGCGTCGCGCCGGATCACCCCCTGCACCCGCTCCCGTCCCACCTCCTTGAGCAGGCAGGGCACCGCGTCGTCGTGGAAGCGCAGCTGGGCCACCACCTTGCCGCTCACCTTGACCGAGCTTGGGCGCGCCGCCGGTGCGGGCGCCGGTTCCACGGAATCGAGCCGCGCGGCGATCGGCACTGCGCCCGACAGGCCGAGCCCGCCCGGCGTATCGGCCAGCGCGCCCTTGACCCCGACCCGGCGCAGCTGCTCCAGGCTCATCTTCTTGGACTTGCCGAGGACCATTGTCACCACCTTGACCAGGCGCTCGGTGGTGTACGGCTTGACGATGTAGTTGTTGGCCTTGAGCTCGATCGCTTTCATCACGTGCTCTTTCTCGCCACGGCTGGTGACCATGATGAAGGGCACGTCGCGGGTGGCCTCGTTTTCGCGCATCCAGCCCAGGAGCTCGGCGCCGTTCATCTCCGGCATCTCCCAGTCGCAGAGCACCAGATCGTAGGCCTGTTTCTGCAGCATGTTCTGGGCCTGACGGCCGTGGGCCGCCTCTTCCAGCTTGAAACCCGGGAAGGTCGGACGCAGGGATTTCTTCACCACGTCGCGCATGAAGGCCGCGTCGTCGACCACCAGCACCCGAATCTGATCCACTACCGCGACCTCCTCCGCAACGACCGGCGACATTACAGCTTTCTTGCGATCATACCCCATAAGCCGCCGGCTCAATGGCGGCCCTGGGGTGGAGGTGGAGAGGTTGTCGCAGGCCGCCGGGGTGGTGCCGGTGCTCAGGCCCCGGCAAGCAGCAGGGTGATGTCGCTGCGCCAGGCGGCGCCGGCCAGGACCAGCAGGGCGAGGGTGGCGACGTAGGCGTCGAACAGACTGCGGATGGAACGGCGGGCGGTGTTCGGCATGGGAGGCTCCTTGGCTATTCCGATGCGCCGGTTGCGGCGCTCACGGGGCAAAATATAGCCGTTCCGTCTTAACCGTTCCTTAACCACTTCTCCGGGCCGAAGGGTGCGGCCGGTGTGGCGCCGGCGGTCTGGGGAACGATACGGCTGATAGCGGTCTACCAGTATCGTATGCGGGAGCGGCAACGGCGCCTACGGGCGGACCTGGAGATATTCGAGCGCGTGGCAAGAGGCAGCAGGCAGGAATCCAACCTACTGGACGAAGGGCGCCGTGAGCTTCTGTTCGGCGACCTCGCCCGCCTGCAGCATGCCGGCATCGCCACCCAGAAGGCGATGGCGATGATGGCGGAGGCGTCGGAGCCGAGGCTGGCGTCCCGGGTGCGCCGCGCTGCCGGCCAGCTGGCGCGGGGCCGGTCGTTGGCGGAGGCGTTTCGCTTCGCCGGGCTTGCCGACGGCGCCGAGGCGGCGCTGATCGCCGCCCACGCGGAGAGTGGCCGGCCGGAGATCGCCCTGCAGGCCCTGGCCGAGATGCTCGGCCGGCGGCGTCAGCGGCGCGGCCGCATGCGCGCCCGCCTCGCCCTGCCGGCCGCGGTGTTCCTGCTCGGCTGTTTGCTGGCACCCCTGCCGGCGCTGATCGCTCAGCGCATCGACGCTGCGGCCTACCTGTGGCGGGCGATGGTACCCCTGCTGGCCGCGGTCCTGGGTGGCTGGCTGCTGGTGCAGCTGCCGCGGCGTCTGCCGGCGGCCCTGCTGGATGCCCTGAGTCGTTCGCCCGCTATCGCCAGCGTCTCGCGCTCGGGTGATACGCTGCGTCTCGTG
>CAZMMH010000148.1:0-6057 GCA_964567315.1 uncultured Gammaproteobacteria bacterium | reverse complement strand
ATCTTCATGGGCCGTTACACCGCCGAGGCCCTGGGCGACTACTGCGCCGGCCCCAACCACGTGCTGCCCACCTCGCGCACCGCGCGCTTCAGTTCGCCGCTCGGGGTCTACGACTTCCAGAAGCGCTCCAGCCTGATCATGTGCTCGGCCGACGGTGCCTCCATGCTCGGCGACATCGCCTCGGTCTTCGCCCGCGGCGAGGGCCTGACCGCCCACGCCCGCTCGGCCGAGTACCGCATCAAGCCCAAGGGCTGAGACTGAAAAGAACAAGATCGGTCTCGCGCAAAGGCGCTAAGGCGCAAAGAAGAGCGAATTCGGATGGGCGCGTTTCTCGGCCTTAGTGGCCGATACAACGCGGATGTGGCCGATTGACGGCGTGCCGGCATGACCGCTTTCATTTTGGTTCTGTATTTCTTTGCGCCTTAGCGCCTTTGCGCGAGACAAGATTTTTCCATGAGTACCACGAAACTGATCGAAACCTGGATCCGGCCCGAGATTCGCGAACTGGCCGCCTACCACGTGCCCGATGCCGCGGGACTGATTAAGCTGGACGCCATGGAGAATCCCTACGGCTGGCCGGAGGCGATGGTCGATGAGTGGCTGGCGAGCCTGCGCGCGGCCCAGCTCAACCGCTATCCCGATCCCCACGCCCAGGCCCTGCGCGGGCCGCTGCGCGCGGCCATGGGCGTGCCGCAGGGGATGGAAATCCTGCTCGGCAACGGCTCCGACGAAATCATCCAAATGCTCGCCCTGGCCCTGCACGGTCCCGGGCGCACGGTGCTGGCGCCGGAGCCCGCCTTCGTCATGTACCGTATGATCGCCCTGTTCTGCGGCCTGGAGTACGTGGGCGTGCCGTTGCGCGAGGACTTCTCCCTCGACCGGGTGGCGATGCTGGCGGCGATCGAACAGCACGCGCCGGCGATCGTCTACCTCGCCTATCCCAATAACCCCACGGGCAATCTCTTTTCCCGCAGCGACGTGGAGGCGATCATCGAGGCGGCCCCGGGGCTGGTGGTGGTGGACGAGGCCTACCACGCCTTCGCCGGCAAGAGCTTCATGCACGATCTGGGGCGCTGGCCCAACCTGCTGGTGATGCGCACCGTCTCCAAGCTCGGCCTGGCCGGCCTGCGTCTCGGTCTGCTGGCCGGGCCGCGGGAGTGGCTGTTTGAGCTGGACAAGGTGCGTCTGCCCTACAACATCAACGTGTTGACCCAGGCCAGCGCCGAATTCGCCCTGCGCCACGGCGAGGTGTTCGACGCCCAGACCCGGGCGATCTGCGCGGAGCGCGGCCGGATGTTCGAGGCCCTTGCCGCCATGCCCGGTCTGACGCCGTTCCCCAGCGCCGCCAACTTCATCCTGCTGCGGGTACCGGCGGGCCGCGCCGGGGCCCTGTTCGACGGCCTCAAGGCCCGCGGGGTGTTGATAAAGAATCTGGCCGGCGCCGGCGGGCTGCTGCACGACTGTCTGCGCATCACCGTGGGCACGCCCGAGGAGAACGCCGCCTGCCTGGCGGCCCTGGGCGAACTGCTCGGCTGAGGCGCGGGCCGGCAGCCCCCACGATTCAACGAGGATTGCGCCATGGCGCACGACCATCGCGACCACGACCACGACCACGACCACGGCCATCACCACCACCATGCGCCAGCCGACCACGGCCGTGCCTTCGCCCTGGCGGTGGCGCTCAACGTCGGCTTCGTCGTGGTCGAGGTGGTCTTCGGCTTCTTCGCCGACTCCCTGGCCCTGCTGGCCGACGCCGGCCACAACCTGGGCGACGTGCTCGGCCTGCTGCTGGCCTGGGGTGGGGCGGTGCTGGCCGGCCGCGCCGCCACCACCCGCCGCACCTACGGTCTGCGCCGCAGCTCCATTCTCGCGGCCTTGGCCAATGCAGTGATTTTGCTGCTGGCGGTGGGGGCGATCGCCGCCGAGGCGGTACAGCGGCTGGGCGGCGGCGCCACGGTGGCCGGCGGCACGGTGATCGCGGTGGCCCTGGTGGGGACGGTGATCAACACCGCCACCGCCCTGCTGTTCATGTCCGGCCGCCACCACGACCTGAACATCCGCGGCGCCTTCCTGCACATGGCGGCCGACGCCGCGGTCTCGGTCGGGGTCGCGCTCTCCGGTGCGCTGATCCTGCTCACCGGCTGGCAGTGGCTGGACCCGGCGGTGAGCCTGGTGATCGTGCTGGTGATCGTGGTTGGTGCCTGGGGCCTGCTGCGCGAATCCATCAACCTGGCCCTGGACGCGGTGCCCGCCGGCATCGACGCCGAGGCGGTGATGCGCTACCTGGCCGGACTGCCGTCGGTGGTCGAGGTGCACGACCTGCACATCTGGGCCCTGAGTACCACCGAGAACGCCCTCACCGCACACCTGGTGCGCAACGTGCCGGCCTGCGACGACGCGCTGCTGATTCGGGTCGAGCGGGAGCTGCACGAGCGCTTCCGTATCCACCACACCACCCTGCAACTGGAGACCGGCAGCCGCGACCTGCCCTGCCGCCAGGGCGGCGGCTGCGGCCCCGGCGAGGTCACCCCGGCCGCCTGACCGGCGTTGCCGCGGCGGCGGCCGCTGCCGTAACCTGGGTTCTCCGGGAGAGGGACGGATGGCGGCATGACAGTGGCGATTATCAGCGGTCTGGCGGGCGGCATCGGCCTGTTCCTGCTCGGCATGCGCCTGATGACCGAAGGGCTGCGCCTGGCCGCCGGGCAGGCCCTGCGCACCATCCTCGCCCGCTGGACCGGGACCCTGCCGCGCGGGGTCTTTTCCGGCGCCCTGATCACCTCCCTGGTCCAGGCCTCGGGCGCCGTGACCGTGGCCACCATCGGCTTCGTCAACGCCGGCATCATGAAGCTGAGCCAGGCGATCGCCGTGATCTACGGCAGCAATGTCGGCACCACCGTGACTGGTTGGCTGGTGGCCCTGGTCGGTTTCGACTTCGACATCAAGGCCTTCGCCCTGCCGGCGGTGGGTGTGGGCATGCTGCTGCACATGACCGGCGGCGAGCGCCGCTACGGCGCGCTTGGGCTGGCCCTGGTCGGCTTCGGCGTGTTCTTTTTCGGCATCGACGTGATGAAGGCCACCTTCGACAGCCTCGGCCACAGCATCCATTTGGAGGCAATGTTCAGCGAGGGGCCGTTCGGGCACCTGCTGTTCGTCGGTATCGGCTTCATCCTGACCCTGCTGATGCAGTCATCGAGTGCCGCCATCGCCGTCACCATGACCGCCGCGGCCGGCGGGGTGGTGCCGCTGGAGGCGGCAGCGGCGGCGGTGATCGGCGCCAACGTCGGCACCACCTCCACCGCCATGCTGGCGGTGCTCGGTGCCACGCCCAACGCCAAGCGGGTGGCAGCCGGCCATGTCGCCTTCAACCTGATCACCGGCGCGGTGGCCTTCCTGATCCTGCCGTGGATCCTTCAGGGCATTGCCCTGCTGCGCAGCGCCTTCGGCATGCAGACCGGACCGGTGGTGGTGCTGGCCCTGTTCCACACCGCCTTCAACGTGCTTGGGGTGCTGATTCTGATACCCTTCACCCGACGCTTGGTGGCCTTCCTCGAACGGCGCTTCCGCAGCGCCGAGGAGGACGAGGCGCGGCCCCGTTATCTCGACCGCACCCTGATCGGCGCGCCGGTGCTGTCGATCAACGCCCTGGCGATGGAAAACGCCCGGGTCGGGGCCGTCGCCATCCGCATGGCCAAGGGTGCGATCAGCAGCGAGGGTGGGCCGGGCCGGCGGCTGGAGCTGGACAAGCTGGTGCTCGACCGCCTGGTGGACGCCGTGGGTGAGTTCAGCAACCGGCTGCAGCGCAGCAACCTGCCGCCGGAGCTGGACGACGTGCTGCCCAACGCCCTGCGGGTCACCAGCGACTACACCGACGTGGCCGAGCTGGCCCTGGCGGTGGCTCACGAGCAGGCCCATCTGCCGCCCCTGGGCCACCTGGCGCTTGAGGAGGAGGTGACCGACTTCAAGGGCGCGGTGGTGCAGTTCCTGGCCAGCGTCGATCCGCGCAACGAGGCCTACGACGTCGCCGCGGGCAAGCTGGCCCTGGAGGGGTTGAAGGACGATTACCAGCAGCTCAAGACGCGCATACTGCGGGCCGGGACCGAGGATCTGGTGTCGGTGCGCAGCCTGGTGGAGCAGTTGGAGACCCTGGGCAAGGTGCACCGCATCGCGCGCCAGGCCGAGCAGGCAGCGCGCCACCTGCAGCCCCTGCGCAGCGTGCTGGAAGAGGGGACGGCGGGGGGCGCGGCGGCTTGAGCGGTTTGCTGTCGGGAAGCCCTTTTTGGAACCACCGAAGGCACTGAAGACACCGAAAGAGCGGGAAGGCGCTTGCGCGCTGTGCCGGGTGTTTCCACCGCGTCCGCCCTGCCTATCCGTCGTTGGCCATGCCGGACCGCATCGGGTCGGGGCCTTGCGCCTTTTCGCTGTGTTCAGCGTCTTCGGTGGTTTCAGGTCCGGCTAGCGGCCGCCGGCGCGGCCGGCGGGGTCAATCCCGCCGCAGACGGTCGCTGACCGCGATCGGCGTCGGGTAGCGCAGGACCACGAAATAGGACGAGGCGACGAAGGTGATCAGGGTCGCGGTCTGGATCAGGTAGGAGGCCCGTTCGCCGATCACCCCGAGGTCCAGGCCGAGCACCGCGATCAGCAGCGAGAACTCGCTGATCTGGCCCATGCGCACGCCGATCTCCATGGCCCGTTGCGGGCTCTCCCCCGAGCGCACCAGCAGCCAGCGGAAGACCCACGGCTTGATCAGCATCGCCAGCACCGCCAGCACCAGCGCCGGGACGATCACCTGGGCCAGCACGCCGAGGTCGAAGCCGGCACCCAGCGAAAAGAAGAAGATCACCAGGAAGAAGTCGCGCAGCGGCTTCAGGCTCTCGGCGATGAACAGGGCGATGGGGCTGGTGGCCAGCATGACCCCGGCGATGAAGGCGCCCATCTCGGCCGACAGGCCGATCGCCGCGGCCAGCTCGGCTATTCCCAGGCACCAGCCGATCGCCATCAGGAAGATGTATTCCTGGATCCGGTCGAAGCGGCGGATCAGGCGGATCAGTACGAAGCGCTCGAACAGGTAGGCGAACAGCGCCAGGCCCGGCAGCGAGATCAACAGCAGGCCGAGTTCGCCCAGGGGCAGGTCGCCGTGGCCGCCGACCTTCAGCAACAGCAGGATGACGATGGCGATCAGGTCCTGCAACAGCAGTACGCTGACGATGATTTCGCCGGTGCGCTGGTGGTGCAGGGTGGTGGTGGGCAGCAGCTTGAGGCCGATGATAGTGCTGGAGAACATCATCGCCGAGCCCACCAGCAGGGCCTCGCCGTGGCCCATGCCCATGGCCCGCGCCACCCCGTAGCCGGCGGCGGCGAAGGCCAGCGAACTGGCCACGGTCACCAAGGTGGTCTCGGCCAGCAGCTTGCCCAGCTTCTTCGGCGGCAGGTTGAGGCCGAGCAGGAACAGCAGGAACATGATGCCGACGTGGGAGATCTCCTTGATCAGGGCGGCGTCGGTGACCAGCTTCAGGCCCCAGGGACCGAAGGCGATGCCGAGCACGATGTAGGCGACCAGCAGGGCCTGGCGCGCCGCCAGCGCCACGGTGGCCAGGACCGCGGCGCCGGTGAAGATCAGAAAGACTGTGTAGACGACCGGGTCGGAGGTCATGGCGGTTCCGCTCGTTGTCAGTGTCCGGCCGAGGCCGGGCGCTCGGCCACCGTGATCCGCCACTGCTGCGGCTTGCCGTCGTGGATGCCCTCCAGCTTGACCCGGGTGCCCGGGGCGACGGTGGAGATGCTGTCGAGCAGACCACGGGCGTCGCCCACCGGCTCGCCGTTCATCTGCATGATCACGTCGCCCGGTGCCAGGCCTGCGTCGTCGGCGGGTCCGCCGTGGAGCACGCCCGCCACCAGCACCCCGTGGCGGCCCTTGAGGCCGAGGCTCTCCGCCAGGCTCGGGGTCAGGTCCTGGGCCTCGATGCCGAACCAGCCGCGGATCACCCGGCCATGGGCAATGATCTGCTCAAGCACGCCCTTGGTCAGGCTCATGGGGATGGCGAAGCCGATGCCCTGGGA
>CAZMMH010000147.1:0-6088 GCA_964567315.1 uncultured Gammaproteobacteria bacterium | reverse complement strand
ATGCGTCGAGCAGGGTCGGATGTTCCTGCGCCACCCCCTCGGCCACTCCCAAGGTCAGCGTCTCCCTCCCGCGGGGCACGTACAGGGTACCGAAGATCCAATCCCAAAAGGCGAAGACGAGCCCGATATTCCGGTTACGGTGAATCAGGGCGGCGCTGTGGTGAATCTGGTGCTGGGCCGGACTGATGAGCAGGTGGCTGAGCCAACGGGGATACGCGACCCAGATGTGGCTGTGGCGCAGGTTGCTGCTCAGCAGGCGAAACAGCGCGAACACCCCATTCACGCCGAACAGGGTCAGCACGTTGGCGTCGGTCAGCATGAAATGTGCGGCCACGCCGAGGAACGGCGCCACGACACCCGCCTGCACAAGGGTCAGGGTGACGGTGTATAGCGGATGGCTGCGGTAGACCGTGAATGGCGTCAACACCTCGGCCGAGTGGTGGACCTTGTGGATTTCCCATAACACGGGCACAAAATGGTGCAGCGCGTGGGTGGCATAGAGCGCAAAATCGAGCACCACCGCACTGACTATGGTGAAGGCCAGCAGTGACCATCCGGACCCCACGTCCAACAACGGTACCGGGGCACCGAAGTGGCCGGACATCCACTGCATCACCCCGATCTCGACCCATGCCACCAGACCGGGAAACAGCAGGGTCTTCAGGGCAAGCACCCGGTTCAACAGGTATAGCAAGTAGTCGACCCGCGCCGATGGATGCAGGTAGACGTTGCGGGGGAACAGATAGGCCAGCAACCCCCGCAGACTGCGGCGCGCGGCGCTCGGTGGCGCAAAGACATATACCAGCGCGCCGACCGCGACAAAAGCGAGGATGAAAATCCAGTACAGGTTGCTGTGAGGATCTGCGACGTCGTGCAACGTACTCATGCCACGCGCGGCAAGCAATTGGCCGGCGCCCTCCAACCGTGCCACCACCCCTTCTATTGTCCCCATGTTCCTTCCCCACCCCACTGGACTGCCAACGGCCCTTCCCCAACACCACCACGACCTCGCCCATTGTTCAAGTACAACATGTTGCTTTGCGGCTGCTCCTGACGCATTCTAAGGCAGAACTCAGCCAAGCGGGTGGCCAAGACTCTCGCGACGGATCGACCACAAGAACCAGGGGAAGATGGAATGAAACACTTCAAACGCGGGCTCGTAGTATCCAGCATCCTTGCCGCTGCGTGCCTCGCCGCGGCACCGAACTACGCCGACAACCTGGCACCGGCCAACACCGTTTCGGCCTATTGGCGGGTCCCGCTGGACGGCAAACCGACGCTGGAGACCTCCAGTTTCGGGCTGCGCCTCGACCGCAGTGACGCCGCCGCCACGCCCGCGGCCGCCGTCAACGCCTTCACCCAGCCCGCCATGCTCGACCTGCACTACCGCCACGACGGCCAGATGGGCTTCGACGTCCTCGGCATCGACACCATGCACGCCGGCCAGGTGCTGCGGGCCGACGGCAACGGTGTCTCCTGGGTTACTGTCGGCGCAGCCATTGGCGGCGGCGCCCTCGTGATGTGCATGGCGCACACCTTGATCTGCCAGCAGGGCGGCGGCTCCGGCACCTATGTGCCCGCCCCGTCGATGGTGATGGGTTAAGTGCTCAGCCCGTTCGGGCTTCATGGGGACACCGCCTGGCATCCGCATGGGTCACGCTCGATCCGGCACGCGATTCGTTGCTGGCAAACCGCGACCAGCAACGGAGTACACAACATGAATAAGACGATCATCGCTGCGGCCGTTGCCGGCCTCGCCCTCGCACCGGCAATTCACGCCGACCCCCTGGGCGGTTCTGCCACCGTCTCCGCCTACTGGCAGACGCCCCTGGGCGGCAAGGCCTCGCTGGCCGAGGCCAGTTCCTTCGGCCTGCGGATGGACGCGGCCCGGGTGGACAGCGCCGGTGTCACCAGCAGCGCCTTCACCGGCAACCAGACCGCCCTGCTCAACGTCCGCTACACCCGCGACGGCATGCAGGGGCTCAACATCCTCGGCATCAATACGCTGCAGACCGACAAGGTGCTGCGCGCCGACGGCAGCTCCACCTGGTGGACCGTCGGTGCCGTGGTCGGCGGCGGCGCCCTGCTGATGTGCATGGCGCACACCCTCATCTGCGAGCAGGGCGGCGGCTCCGGCACCTACGTCGCACCAGCGCTGGATCGCTAGAGCCGGCCGGTCACCGCGACGACCACCCTGACTCCACCGCCGGCCCGAGGCCGGAACGTATCATTTCGGCAACATGTTGCACTGAAACCGGAATTGATGCAGTCTGCTGTGACGAGCATCACACTATGTCCCAGCTTTCGGTCCGGAACTGGGAAATAAAAACCGGCACCAGGAGTCACCAGGATGCACAAAAAACTCGTAGCCGCGGCCGTTGCCTGCGTCACCCTCGCACCGACGATTCACGCCAATCCGTTAGGCAACAGCTCCACCGTCTCGGCCTACTGGCAGATGCCGCTGGGCGGCAAGGCCTCGGTCGTGGACACCAGTTCCTTCGGCCTGCGGATGGACGCCAGCCGGATCGACGCGCCCGCCGCCGCCAGCAGCGCCTTCACCGGCGACCAGACCGCCCTGCTCAACGTCCGCTACACCCATGACGGCATGCAGGGCCTGGATATTCTCGGTATCAACACGCTGCAGGCCGACAAGGTGCTGCGCGCCGACGGCAGCTCCACCTGGTGGACCGTCGGCGCGGTGGTCGGCGGCGGCGCCCTGCTGATGTGCGTGGCGCACACCCTCATCTGCCAGCAGGGCGGCGGCTCCGGTACCTACCAGCCGGCACCGGTGGATTAACGCCACTCCCGCAAGTATGGCGGTGGCCCGGCGGTCCGGGCCACCCGTCCCGTCATTCGCGCGCCCGGAAGCGCGCCGCATACCCCTCCCCTCCCGCCCCGACCGTGGAACTTCCTCCGCGCGCAGGTATCCGACAAGGGTGTTTCGCGCCTTACCCGCCCCGGACACACACCCACCATAGACGCCAAGGAACCTGCACATGCACAGAGTGTTTCTCCTCGCCTGCCTTGCCGCCACGACGGCGCTACCCGCGGCCAACGCCAGCCCCATGAACGACGGCCCCACGGTCTCTGCCTACCTGCGCATGCCGCTGGACGGGCGCAGCAGCGCTTGGGAGGATCCCCAGTTCGGTCTGCGCCTGGACCGTACCCAGGCGGCGGGCAGCGCATTGACGCGCCCCGGCATCGTCGACCTCAAGTACCGGCGGGACGGGCTGCAGGGCCTCGATGTCCTCGGTGTAAACACCCTGGGCGGCGGTGGATCCCTCAACGCCACTGGCAACCAGCATGGCTCCTGGGCCCGTGTCGGCCTGGTGGTGGCCGGGGGCGCATTGGCGATGTGCGTTG
This sequence comes from uncultured Gammaproteobacteria bacterium, assembly GCA_964567315.1. Taxonomy (GTDB): domain Bacteria; phylum Pseudomonadota; class Gammaproteobacteria; order CAZMMH01; family CAZMMH01; genus CAZMMH01. The sequence continues at coordinate 2,725 of CAZMMH010000147.1, read as the reverse complement.
CCGGCAGCGCGATCTGCCGCAAGGGGCACCCGGACTTCACCATGCCGCCGGCGTCGGAGCGCTGAAGCGGCAGCCAGGACTCGGGGCGACGAAGCGCTTTAACTCACGGCTCAGGCAAAGCTAGAATCGGACAATCGTCCTTCGACCACGGCCTTGCCACATTGACCCGGATTACGCCACAGCACTTCGTCGACCTCTTCCGCCAGTCGTCGCCCTACATCAACGCCCACCGCGGCCGCACCTTCGTGGTGCTGTTCGGCGGTGAGGCGGTGGCCGATGCCGGCTTTCCCAACCTGGTGCACGACTTCGCCCTGCTCACCAGCCTGGGCGTGCGCCTGGTGCTGGTGCACGGTGCGCGGCCGCAGATCGAGGAGCGGCTCAAGGCGCGCGGCGCCGGCATCCGTTACGAGAACGGCCTGCGCATCACCGACGACGAGGCCCTCGCCTGCGTCAAGGAGGCGGCGGGCGCGGTGAGGGTGGAGATCGAGGCGCGCTTCTCCATGGGGCTGGCCAACACGCCGATGTCCGGGGCGCGCGTGCGCGTCGCCTCCGGCAACTTCGTCACCGCACAGCCGCTCGGCGTGCGCGAGGGCGTCGACTACCTGCATACCGGCGAGGTGCGCCGCATCGACGGCGACGGGATCCGCCAACGGCTCGACGACGGCGCCGTGGTACTGATCCCGCCGCTGGGCTATTCGCCCACCGGCGAGGTGTTCAACATCACCGCCGAGGAGATCGCCACCGCCACCGCCGTGACGCTCAAGGCGGACAAGCTGCTGTTCGTCACCGAGGGCCGCGGTGTGCTCGACGCGCGCCGGCGCCTAATCCAGCAGCTGACCCTGCGCGAGGCCGAGGAACTGCTGCACGGCCGGCGGCGCTTGCCCGACGACGTCCGCAGCCACCTGGAGAGCGCGGTGCTCGCCTGCCGCGGTCAGGTGCGCCGGGTCCACCTGGTGGGGCGCAAGATCGACGGGGCCCTGCTGCAGGAGCTGTTCACCCGCGACGGCATCGGCACCCTGGTCAGCGCCGAGGACTACGAGAGCCTGCGCCCGGCGAATATCGACGATGTCGGCGGCGTGCTCGAACTGATCGCGCCGCTGGAGAGCCAGGGGGTCCTGGTGCGCCGCTCGCGCGAGCGTCTGGAGCAGGAGATCGATCACTTCACGGTGATCGAACGTGACGGGATGATCGTGGCCTGCGGGGCGCTCTACCCCTGCCGTCAGGACCGCATCGGCGAGCTGGCCTGCCTCGCGGTGCATAACGACTACCGCGGCCGCGGCCACGGCGACACCCTGCTCGGCCATCTCGAGCAGAAGGCCGTGGCGCTGGGCCTGGAGAACCTGTTCGTGCTCACCACCCATACCGCCCACTGGTTCCGCGAGCGGGGCTTCCAGCCGGCCGATCTCGCGGCGCTGCCGGTGAAACGGCGGGCCCTCTACAACTACCAGCGGCGGTCAAAGGTCTTCCTCAAGACTCTGCGGGCCTGAAGCCACGTGCAATGCCGACCACCCCACGCCCCGTGCGGCTGCTGCAGCTGAGCGACACCCATCTCTTCGCCGCCCCGGCGCAGACCCTCTACGGCGTCGACTGCGGGCCCGGGCTGCAGGCGGTGCTGGCCCATATCCAGGGCCGCCGTACACGGGCGGATGCACTGCTGGTAACCGGCGACCTGGTCCAGGACTATGCGGACGAGGCCTACCGGCGGCTCTACCGTCTGCTTGGCGACCTCGGCCTGCCCACCTACGTGATTCCGGGCAACCACGACAACCCTGAGCAGATGCGGCGCACCCTGCTGCCTCCGGTGAGCGCGCCGCGGACGGCGCGCCACGGCGCCTGGGAACTGGTGCTGCTGGACAGCCGCAAGGCGGGCAGCGAAGGGGGCGAACTGGGCAGCGACGAACTCGCAGCCCTGGACCAGGCGCTGGGCGCGAGCGAGGCGCCCCATGCGCTGGTCTGCCTGCACCACAACCCCTGCCCCACCGGCAGCCGCTGGCTCGACAGCATGACCCTGGCCGACGCCGAGTCCTTTTTCGCCCTGCTCGACCGCCACCCGCGGGTGCGGGGCGTCACCTGGGGCCACGTACATCAGGCCAGCGAGGAGATGCGCCGCGGTGTACGCCTGTTCGGCACCCCGTCCACCTGCGTCCAGTTCAGCCCGCATTCGCCCGAATTCGCCGTCAGCCCGGGCACGGTCGGCTACCGCTGGTTCGATCTGCACGCCGACGGCCGGATCGACAGCGCCGTGGAGTGGCTGCGTCCGCCGAATTGAGCGGGCGCGATACGAAATTCATCGCGCATTTCCGGGGCGACGCTTCCCGATGGGGTGGGGTGCGGGTCGGAAAGCTGCGGTAAGTACGGAGCACTTGCAACCGTTCCGGGGGTGGTTTCGACCGCCTCAGCGCCACGACTCGAATCAATGCCCGTCATGCGGTCGACCCCCTTTCTTTGTGCGGACAAAGAAAGAGGGGAAAGAAAACCGTCCCCTCGTCTCACCCGCTCGCGCGGGTGCCCTGCGCTGCTCACGTGCTCGGGGGTCTGCCGACAGGCCCTCCCTGGCCTGACGGCAGACGCGCCGCGTCCTGCGGCGCCCCTACGGGCCTGTCCTGCGCGCGCTGCGCTGCTCTGTGAGACGAAAGGGCGCAAAAGATCAAAACCCAAAACCCCAAACCAAAGAACCAAGAACCAAGAACCAAGAACCAAGAACCAAGAACCAAGAACCAAGAAC
>CAZMMH010000146.1:0-6108 GCA_964567315.1 uncultured Gammaproteobacteria bacterium | reverse complement strand
TCCAGCTCAAATTCTGGTCGGTGCCGTCGCGGTTGTCCTCGCCGTTGGCCTCGTTGTACTTGTCCTGATAGCTGACCAGGTCGTGCAGGGTGTAGCCGTCGTGGCAGGTGACGAAGTTGACGTTGTTGATCGGCTGACGCAGGTTGGCCTGGTAGAGATCGCTGCTGCCCGACATGCGCGTCGCCACCTCGCTGGTCAGACCGCCGTCGCCGCGCACGAAGCGGCGAATCACGTCCCGGTAGAGGCCGTTCCACTCCATCCAGCGATAGCCGGGAAAGGTCCCCACCTGGTAGAGCCCGGCGGCGTCCCAGGCCTCGGCGATGATCTTGGTCCCGGCCAGGGTGTCCGACAGTTCGATACCCCAGAGCACAGGCGGGTTGTGCATGGGTTCGCCGTCCTCGCCGCGGGCCATGGCGCTGGCCAGATCGAAGCGAAAACCGTCCACGTGCATCTCGGTGGCCCAGTACTCGATGCAGTCGATGATGAAGCGCGAGACGAAGGGGTGGTTGGCGTTCACCGTATTGCCGCAGCCGGTGTAGTCGCGATAGCGGCTCATGTCGGCGGGATCGAGATGGTAGAAGGTTTCGTTGCCGAAACCCTTGAAGTTGAGCGTCGGCCCGTCGGCACCGCCCTCGGCGGTGTGATTGAAGACCACATCGAGGATCACCCCGATACCGGCCTGGTGCAGGGCCTTGACCATGTCGCGGAATTCGTCGCGGTGGCTGCCATGGTGGGGCGTCACGCAGTAACCGGGATGGGGCGAGAAGAAGCTGTGGGTGCTGTAGCCCCAAAAATTCTCCAGCCCCCGCGCCTCCACTCCGGGCGGCACGTCGCTGGGGTCGAAGGCCATCACCGGCATCAGCTCCACATGGGTGATGCCGAGCTCCTGGAGGTAAGGGATCTTCTCCATCACCCCGGCGAAGGTGCCCGGGTGGTTCACCCCCGAGGAGGGGTGACGGGTCAGGCCGCCCACATGCATTTCGTAGATGATGGTCTGCTCGGTGGGCACGTGCAGGGGTTCGTCCCCCTCCCAGTCGTAGCCGTCTTCGAGCACCACCGCGCGCAGGGAGCGGTGCGGCGCCGGCCCGCGGGCGACGTAGGCGCTGCGGTCCCACATGGCATCGGTGACCGCCACGGCCCAGGGATCGAGCAGTTCGCAGTCGGCGTCGAAACGCCAGCCATGGGCCTCCGGCTCGAACGGCCCCTCCATGCGCCACGTGTAATGGGTGCCCGGCGGCAGATCGGCCACCAGCACATGCCAGTAGAAGAAGGTGTGATTCCACTCCGGGTCGAGCCGGATCACCTGGAACGGCCGCTCGCTGCTGCAGCTTTCGTAGAGCAACAGCTCCGCGCCCACCGCATAACGGCCGAACACGGAAAAATTCACTCCGCCGCCCTGCAGGCTGGCGCCGGTGGGATAGCGTCGTCCGGGATAGGTCAGGTAGGGACCTGGCATACCTGTAATTCCTTCGCAATTTCTCTTTGAAAAACTCGCCCCGACAGAGCGCGGCGCCCACCGCGTGAGCATAGCGGGAATTTGTGATCGTGCCTTTAAAGCCTGCCGAATTGCCCCGCAACCCTGCGCCACGCGCCCGGTGGACATTTCACAACGACTTTCCTATTCTCAACCACCGGCGATCGGCCAGGCCACTGCGGCCATTCGGCCACTCCACACCCTTCGTCGCCGTCAAGGGTCCCACATGCCACCCGAACGTATCCAGCATGCCCTCGGCCTGCACCTCTACCAGCCACCCGGCAATCTGCTGCGTCTGCTGAGCGAGGCGCCTGCCGAGCTTTACCGGATCCTCGAATGCTACGCGCGCATCGCGGACCACGCCCGCAAATACGCCGGCGTGGCCCGCCTGCACGTCGCCTTCAGCAGCTCCCTGCTGGAGCAGCTGCGCGATCCGAAACTGATCGAGGCCTGCCGCCCGCAGCGGGACGTCCCGGCGATCCTCGAAGCGTTCCGCGAAGCGGCGGAGATCGAATTCGTCGGCAGCGGCTACCGCCACGCGCCCCTGCCCCTGATTCCGCACGCCGACTGGGCGGAGCAGCTGCTGACCGAACGCGGCGTGGTCGAGGAGGTGCTCGGCCGCAGCCTCAAGGGCTACCTGGCACCGGCCGGCTGTTTCGCCCACGAAATGATCCCCGACCTGCTGAAGGCCGGCTACGAATACGTCCTGCTGCCGGCGGCGGAGCTGGCGCTCGCCGATGGCGCGGCCGCCGACCCCTACCGTGCCTACCGCCTCTGCCACGAGGCCGAGTGCATCGCCGCGGTGCCGATCGACGACGGTTTCTCGCGTGCCCAGCAGCAGGGCCTGGAAGCCCCCTGGTTCGCCGACGCGGTGCGCGACGGCGTGGCCCAGGCCCCGGCCTCACCCGCCCCCTATCTGTTGACCACCTGGTCCGACGGCGAGAACGGCGACTGGTTCCGCGCCGACGACGTGCAGGCGGGCTTCTTCGGCCGCTTCTTCTCGCCCTACATGGAGTTCTGCGAGACCGGGGAATTCCCGCTGCGCCCGGTGCGGCTTTCCGCCTATCTACGCCGCCACCGGCCCGCGGCCCGCGCGCTTCAGAAGGGCGGCCTGCCACCGGGACTGCAGGAGCCGCCGGCACCTCTGCAGGAGGAGTTGCAGCGGGTACTGACACGCCTGTCGGAGCTTTCGCAGCGCTACTGGACGCTACTCAGAGCGCCATCGGCTGCCGTGGCCTCGCCGCCCCCTCGACTGGAAGCGGCACGCCACCTGATTCTGCAGGCAGAGGACAGCCACTACCTGCTCGGCGACGCCGCCCGTCTCACCGAAGCGGAGGCGCTGTTGGACGAAGCGGAGCGGCGGCTGGCGGAAAAGCCGCCGAAACGCACGGCGGTAGACACCCCGGTGCCGCGCCAACCGGCACCGGTGCAGGCAAAGGACAGCAACAACCCGCCCGGCGACGCCGCCCGCCTCAAGGAAGCGGAGGCGCCACTGGACGAAGCGGAACGGCGAACGGCGGAAAAACCGCCGAAACGCACCGCGGTGGACGCCTCGGCGCCGCGCCAACCGGCACCGGTGCAGGCAGCGGAGCAGGCAAAGGACAGCAACAACCCGCCCGGCGACGCCGCCGGTCTCACCGAAGCGGAGGCGCTGTTGGTCGGGACGGAGCCGCCGCTGGCGGAAAAACCGCCGAAACGCACCGCGATGGACACCCCGGCACCTCGCCAGCCGGCGCCGGCAGCGGAAACGCAACCGGAACCTCAACGGGCACCGGAACCGGAGCCGGAACCGACCAAACCCGCCATATCCGGGAAACCACCCAACCGCAAGGCCGCCAAGAACCCGCGCAGCTCAAGGGGCAAAGGACAGCCGCGAAAAAAGCGCCGGAAAACGCCCTAGGATGGTGCGCCGGCGGCGGTCGGGCCGGTCGACGACTCAGGCCTTTTGCCGCAAGATAGGACCCTTCGAAGTCAGGCGGTGAGTAATGGAAAAGGCAAAGCGGGGGAAGCGCGGCGACACGGCGAAAAAGGCCGGCGCGCGGCGGAACACGGGAACACGGAACGAGGCGGCCGCCGGCGGCGCGCCCAGGCCGTTTTCCGCGCGCGAACTGCGCGGCATCAGCGCGCAGATCTCGGCGCGTTGGTTCCGGGCCGCCGAACCCACCCACCTCTCCCTGCTCGAGATCGATCCCTGGCGGGTCCACGCCTATTGGAACGTCGACGATGAAACCCTGGCATCGGCGCGTGCCGCGCTCGGCGGCGAGGCCGGGGACGCGCCGTTGGTGCTGCGCTTTCACGACCTCTCTCCCGGTACCGCCGCTGCCCCCTTCGACATCGAGGTGCAGGGCAACCGCAACAACTGGTACGTGGAGCTGTGGGCCGATGCCAAGCGCTACATGGCAGAGCTCGCCCTGCGCCTCGGCGACGGCGCCCTGCAGGTGCTGGCCCACTCCAACGAGATCGAAACGCCCCGCGGCGGCCCCTCGGCCGAGCTCGCCTTCCGCCAGAGCGAGGTACGCCGGCCCCGCGTCCTGGAGTTGAACGCGCCGGCCGCGCCGGCGGACGACGACGAACAGCTGCTGCGCGAGCTCTTCCCGGGGCAGCGTCCGCCGGAGCGGGACTTTCCGCAGGTGAGCGCCGGCATCCCGGCGCCGGCCGACGAACCCCGACTGCCGGCACCCCTGGACGAAATCGGCGAAGCGGGTGAATTGACCAGCCAGCCCCTGCCCTTCGCCGAAGCGCCACCGCAGACCGCCGCAGCGGAACCCTCCGCCCCGGCGACGACGGCTGGTGCGGACGACTTTCCGCAGATCGAGATGAGCGAATTCGCCGCCGCCCGGCGCGCGGCGCGGACCGCCAAGAGCCGGATGCTGAAAGAGATCCCGTTCGCCCTGCCGCCGGTACCCCCGGAGACCATTGCCCCCACCGACCTGGAACTGGTCGGCCAGCCGCTGCCAATCCCGGAGGCCTCGGCCACCGGGATCCCCGAGGCCACCGCGCGCGCAGTGGAAGCGCAGGAGACGCCTTCCGCGACGGCGACAGCGACAGCGACAGCGACAGCGCCCCGCGACAGCGAAGCGGCGGGTGAATTCTCCCCGCCGCCGGCGCCGCAGCCCCCGCCACCGCTGGCCCTGGAGCACCTGCTCGGGGACTCGCCCTTCTCGCCCGGCCGCGGCGACGATGGCGTCGAGCTGCAGGCGGAACTGCTCATCTCCGGCCGCCAGTACGGTGACCGCGAGTTGAGCCTGTTCGGCACCCCGGTGCCGCAGGAGCGCGACGGCAGCTTCGCCGTGCGCACGCCGCTGCACCGCGGCCCGGAACTCAGCAACATGCTGCACCGCCTCCACGCCGAACGCCGCAACGAGGACGACGGCTAATGCCCCACGGCTTTCAGTGCATCGTCCTGCATGCACACCTGCCCTACGTCCGGCACCCCGAATACGAAAGTTTTCTCGAAGAGAGCTGGCTGTTCGAGGCGCTCACCGAGACCTACCTGCCGCTGCTGGCCATGCTGGAGCGACAGCAGGCGGCGGGCGCCCGCGGCTGCCTGACCCTCTCCCTCTCGCCGACCCTGATGACCATGCTGCGGGACCCGTTCCTGCAGCGCCGCTACCTGGCCCACCTCGAGCGCCTGCGGCGGCTAGCCGATGCCGAGTGCAAACGCACCCGCGGCGACGCCGACTTCGCGCCCCTGGCCGAGCTCTACCGCGAGCGGCTGGAGGCGGCGCAGGAACAGTTCGAGGGGCACTGCCGGCGCGACCTGCTGGGCGCCTTCGACCGGTTGCGCCGCGCAGGGGTGGTGGAGCTGATCACCACCGCCGCCACCCACGGCTACCTGCCCCTGCTGAAGACCGAGCCGGCGGCGGTCCGCGCCCAGCTGCTGGTGGCAGCGCAGAGCTTCAAGGGGGTGTTCGGCGAGCCGGCCGCGGGCCTCTGGCTCCCCGAGTGCGGTTACTACCACGGCCTCGAGGGGCTGGTCGAGGAGGCCGGTTTCGGCTACTTCTTCGTCGAGTCCCACGGCATCCTCAATGCCAGCCCGCGCCCCTACTACGGGGCCTCGGCGCCCATGGTCTGCCCCAACGGCGTGGCCGCCTTCGGCCGCGACCCGGACTCCTCGCGCCGGGTCTGGAGCCGCGACGAGGGCTACCCGGGCGACTTCCACTATCGCGACTTCTACCGCGACATCGGCTACGACCTGGAGCTCGACTATCTCGCCCCCTTCCTGGCCGACGGCCACAACCGCAGCCACACCGGCATCAAGTACCACCGCATCACCGGCCCGGGTGAGCACAAGGAACCCTATGTCCCGGCACGCGCGGCCGAACGGGTGACGGCCCACGCCGAGGACTTCGTCAACCGCAACCAGCGCGCGGTGGCGGCCCTGGGCGAACGCGAGAGCCCCGCGCCGCTGATCGTCTCGCCCTACGACGCGGAGCTGTTCGGTCACTGGTGGTTCGAGGGGGTGCAGTGGCTGGAGCAGGTGATCGGGCGGATGTGTGCGGCACCGGAGGGGCTGACCCTGACCACGCCTTCGGCCTACCTGGCGGGCAACCCGATCCTGCAGTCGGCGACTCCCTCGGCCTCCAGCTGGGGCGACGGCGGCTACAACGCCTTCTGGCTCAATCCGGGCAACG
>CAZMMH010000145.1:0-6109 GCA_964567315.1 uncultured Gammaproteobacteria bacterium | reverse complement strand
CACAGGCTGCTGGTGCAGTCGAGGAAGTATTTCATCGGCGCGGCCATGTTGCCGAAGCGGGTGGGGCTGCCGAGGGCCAGGGCGGCGCACTCCTTGAGGTCGTCGGCGCTGGCGTAGGGCGCCCCGCTCTCCGGCACACCGTCCTCCACCGCCTCGCAGACCGTCGATACCTGCGGCACGGTGCGCAGCCGTGCCTGCATGCCCGGAACCTCCTCGATGCCGCGGGCGATCTGCCGGGCCATTTCGGCGGTGGCGCCGTAGCGGCTGTAGAACAGCACCAGGATCTCGCTCATTGCACCACCTCCAGCACCCGCTCCGGCGGCCGGCCGATGGCGGCGCGTCCGCCGCGGACCACGATGGGGCGCTCGATCAGCTTGGGGTGGGCCAGCATGGCGGCGAGCAGCTGCTCCCGGCTCAGGGCCGGATCGTCCAGGCCCAGCTCGCGATACTCGGCCTCCTTGGTGCGCATCAACTGGCGCGGCTCCAGGCCGAGCATTTTCAGGATGCGTTCCAGTTCGTCGCGGTCGGGCGGCGTCTTGAGGTATTCGACCACCTCCGCCTCGATGCCGCGCTGCTCCAGCAGGGCGAGGGTTTCGCGGGACTTGCTGCAGCGGGGATTGTGGTAGATCGTGACCTTGTTATTGCTCATTCGTCGGCTTCCTGGAGGCGCTCGGTGGCCTTTCTTGACGCCCTTGGGGGCGGGTGTTAGTTTGTCGGCGAATAATAATAAACCGATAGTGCGACCAATCCACCAAGGGTTTCCGGCTGGACGTGGCTACCCCTATGAAACTGAGCTCCATCCTGTTTGTCCTGCTCGTGTTGGCCGGCTGCGCTACGCTGCCGCCGGTGCAGGAGATGAGCGATGCCCGCCAGGCGCTGCGCGCCGCGCAGCAGGCGGGTGCCGAGCGGCGTGCGCCGGATCTGATGCGCCACGCCGCCGGGTTGCTCGATGCGGCCCAGTCCGATCTCGATCAGGGCGCCTACGGAGCCGCCCGCAAGAAGGCCAAGGCGGCGCGCGAGGAGGCCATTGAGGCCCGCAAGAAGGCCCTGCAGACAGCGCCCGCGACCCCCGCAGCGACGCCCTGACGGCGTTTGACACCGTTCTGACCCCCTGCTAGCTTCGCCCCATCCGCGATGGGGTGCCGGCGCTGCCGCTGCCCGTATCGCAGGCGGATATGGGCACCGCCCGCCGTGATTCCAACGAGAGCAACCGAGGAGAAGGCGCGTGAAGATGCATACGAGGTTGATCGGTCTGATGCTGGCGTCGCTTGCCGGCCTGTTTCTCGCCGGCTGTGCCGCCACGCCCCAGAAGAGTGCCTCCAGCGGGGCCGGCGCTGCCGGCGGCCAGGCGGTGAGCGGCGCCGGTACCGGCAGCGCCAGCGCGATGGCGGGAGCTGACCACTACACCGTCCAGCGCGGCGACTGCCTGTGGACCATCGCAGCCAAGCCGTCGATCCACGGCAATCCCTACGAATGGCCGCTGATCTACAGGAACAACCACACCAAGATCCATGACGCCGACCTGATCTATCCGGGGCAGGTGCTGGAGATTCGCAATGACGCCACGCCGGCGCAGATCAAGGCCGCCGAGCAGCACGCGCGCACCCGCGGCCCCTGGGCCCTGGGGCCGGTGGAGCAGTCGGATCTGGATTACCTGAACCAGTGATCCGGCAGCGCAAGCCGCAGTGAAAAAGGGGCCGCGAGGCCCCTTTTTTCGTGGCCGGATCAGCCGACTTCCCGGTAGCTGAACCAGTCGAAGGCGTCGCCGCTCTCCAGCAGTCGCAGGCACTCCACGCGGCGTTCGCCGCCATCGGTGAAGAACAGTAGCTCCCGCAGGTGGCGGAACAGCCCCTTGGGGGTGATGGCGGTCAGGGACCGCCCCTCCTGGCGCAGTTGCACCTCGAACAGCAGGGCCGCCTGCAGGGTGGTGTCGCCGCTGTTGCCGATCCGGGCCCGCACCCGTGCCGCGCTGGCCTGGCGCGTCAGGAACTGGGCGCCGAGCTGGATCTCGCGCTCGCCGCCGCCGCGCATCAGCCAGCGGCCTACCGCCAGGGTCCAGTTGTCGGGTTCCGCCGGCGCGCGCAGCGCCAGCAGCTGCCCGGCGCTGATGCCGCCGCTGTCGGCCGCCGGCAGCGACAGGGCCAGGCCACCGCTGCTGCGGTTGAGGATGTGCCAGCGGTGCAGTGAAGGTGGCGCCATCCGGGCGGGTTGGAAGCGCGGGGTGGCGGCACCGAGGTCGATGTCCTCGTCGCCGTCGTCCGCAGGCTCAGGCTCAGGCTCGGGTTCGGGGCCGCCGCCGATGAAGTGGTAGGCGGTGTCGAGGCCGACGGCCGCCTCGATCCGGCCGCTCTCCTCGATCCGCTCGCTCCTGCGCTCCTGTTTGCCGGTCCAGTGGCGCTGCATGTAGGCCAGTAGCTGCAGGGCATCGTGTTCCCCCAGGCTGGTGGCGAAGGGCGAGACGCCCCCCTTGGCCGCCGCCAGGGATTCCCGCTGCTGGCGCAGGCCGCGGACCAGGTCGCGGGTGTCGAACAGGCGCTCCTGGCGGCCGAGCGGCTCCTCGCCGAGGGGGTGGGGGCCGCTGTCGCTCTGCAGGTCGACCACGAAATAGCCCAGGTGGTTGTCGCTGTCGGGGGTGACCCAGAGCAGGCGGCCGTTGTCGGGCACCCCCTGCAGGTAGCGCAACGCGTGCCACAGGCGCCCCTCGGCCATGTGGTAGGGGTCGAGCAGTGCCAGCAGCAGGATTTGCCGGAACAGTCGTGCGGGAGAGCCGCTGCCGGCGCTGTTGCAGAAGCGGTCCGGGACCACCGTGTCCAGCAGCTTGGCCTCCTCGGTGAAGGCATACAGCTGGTAGAGCTCGCGCCAGACGTTGGCCGGGTAGGGGAGGTAGGCCATGTAGGCGTGCTGCAGGATCGCTCCCAGATAGCGCAGGGCGCGGTAGAGCGCCGTTGCCGCCACCTTCCGGCCGCTGCGGCGCAGGCCGTGGTCGTCCATCTCCTGAACCACCCGCTTGTAGCCGAAGCCGACTTCGACGATCAGCCGCTGCAGCAGTCCACCCAGCTTGGCGTCGCGGGCGTGGCTGTTGAGGGCGGTGCCGTCCGGGCTCACGCCGAGATAGGCCTCGTAGAGCAGTTGCATCGGCGCTTGCATCAGCTCCAGCAGTTCCAGCCGGTTGGCGGTGGCCAGGGGGCGGCGGTTGAGCAGGGAGAGCGCCTCGCCCAGGTGTTCGGCTGCGGCCCTGGGGTTGGCGTAGGGGAGGTAGTCGAGCCATTCGCCGAATGGTCCCGGTCGGGTGTCGATCTCCTCGGCCTGCCGCTTGCTCGGGGCCGGCACCGTCAGGCGCAGGGCAGTCATCGGCGGATGTGCATCCCTTGGGTGCTGGGTCGGCTCGGGTGGCCCGACGGCGCACTTGTTTGATTTTCTTAATGTGACTAACTTTACGGCTCGCCGAATCGGTTGCCAAGTCGTAGGGGGGCGTCAATGTTGCGTAAGCTGGAGCACGGGTTCGAGAGTCTGCTGTGGGGGAGCCGTCTGGTGGTGCTGGCGGCGGTGATTGCCAGCCTCTGCACCGCCTTCGCGGTGTTCTACATGGCCACGGTGGACGCGGTGATGATGATCGCCCATCTGGGCGAGTACGCCTCGCCCGGGCTCGACCTGGCGGCCCGCGGCAGCCTGCGCAGCGCCACCATCACCCACGTGGTGGAGATCGTCGACGGCTACCTGCTGGCCACGGTGCTGCTGATCTTCGCCCTCGGCCTGTACGAGCTGTTCATCAGCAAGATCGACCGCGCGGAGCAGTCGGAGACCGCCTCCAACGTCCTGCTGATCCACAGCCTGGACGACCTCAAGAACCGCCTGGCCAAGGTGATCCTGATGATCCTGGTGGTGAAGTTCTTCGAGCACGCCATCGGCATGGCGTTCGAGTCGCCGGTCGACCTGCTCTACCTGGCCGGCGGCATCGCCCTGATCGGCCTGGCCCTCTATCTGACCCACGCCAGCGACGCCAAGAGCCATTAGCGTTGCCGGTGCGGGTGCCGGCCTGCGCTATTCGCAAGAAAGGCAACCACCGAATGCACCGATAGGACCAATAGTCCGTTTTTTCGGTGTCTTCAGTGTCTTCGGTGGTTCCAAGAAATCCTTTGCGCGAACGCACGGTTTACCCGGTCTCGACCGCCACGCCGGCAATCCGCATCCGCCACTGTTCGGGGCCGCTGCGGTGGATCGAGTCGCCGCGGGCGTCCACCGCCACGGTCACCGGCATGTTCTCCACCTCGAACTCGTAGACCGCCTCCATCCCCAGTTCCGGGAAGGCCACCACCCGTGCGGCGCGGATCGCCCGGGAGATCAGGTAGGCGGCGCCGCCGGTGGCGATGAGATAGGCGGCGCCGTGGCGGCGCAGGCTGTCGATGGCGGCCGGGCCGCGCTCGGCCTTGCCGATCATGCCGAGCAGGCCGGTGCCGTCGAGCATGGCGTCGGTGAACTTGTCCATGCGCGTGGCCGTGGTCGGCCCGGCGGGACCCACCGCCTCGCCGCTCACCGGGTCCACCGGGCCCACGTAGTAGATGAAGCGGCTGCTGAAGTTGAGCCCCTTCGGCAGCGGTTCGCCGCGGGCCAGCAGTTCGGTGATCCGCTTGTGGGCCACGTCGCGGCCGGTGAGCAGGCGCCCCGAGAGCAGCAGGGTCTCGCCCGGGCGCCATGCGGCCACCTGCTCGCGGCTCAGGTTTTCCAGATCGACGTGGCGGGCGTCGGCGGCCGGGGCCCAGTGCACGTCGGGCCAGTCCTCGGGCCGCGGCGGCTCGAAGCTCGCCGGGCCGCTGCCGTCGAGGGTGAAGTGCAGGTGGCGGGTGGCGGCGCAGTTGGGGATCAGCGCCACCGGCAGGGAGGCGGCGTGGGTGGGGTAGTCGCGGACCTTGACGTCCACCACCGTGGTCAGGCCGCCCAGCCCCTGGGCGCCTATGCCGAGGGCGTTGACCTTGTCGTACAGCTCCAGGCGCAGCTCCTCGGCCCGAGTCTGCGGCCCGCGGGCCTGCAGGGCGTGGATGTCCACCGGCTCCAGCAGCGCCTGCTTGGCCAGCAGCATGGCCTTCTCCGCGGTGCCGCCGATGCCGATGCCGAGGATCCCCGGTGGACACCAGCCGGCGCCCAGCTGCGGCACGGTGTCGAGGACCCACTGCACCAGGTCGTCGCTGGGATTGAGCACGGCGAAGCGGGCCTTGTTTTCCGAGCCGGCGCCCTTGGCCGCCACCGTGATCTCGAGCTTGTCGCCCGGCACCATTTCGCTGTAAATCACCGCCGGGGTATTGTCGCGGGTGTTCTCGCGGTTGCCGGCCGGGTCGCGGACCACCGAGGCGCGCAGCGGGTTGGCGGGATCGGTGTAGGCGCGGTGCACCGCCTCGTTGACCATGCTCTCGATATCGGCGCCGGACTCCCACTGCACCTGCATGCCGACTTTGAGGAACACGCTGACGATGCCGGTGTCCTGACATACGGGGCGGTGGCCCTCGGCGCTCATGCGCGAGCTGGTGATGATCTGGGCGATGGCGTCGCGCGCGGCGGGCGACTGCTCCCGTTCCCAGGCCTCGCCGAGGGCGCGGATGAAGTCGCGCGGATGGTAGTAGGAGATGAATTGCAGGGCGTCAGTGACGCTGGTGACGAAGTCGTCCTGGCGGATCACGCTCATCGTGGGATTTCTCGTAATCGGGGTGTAGGGGATACCCGTATTGCGGAGCTCAGGGCCCGGGTGGCAGTTTATACCGGTTCGATTTTCCTTGCTGGGTAGGTGCAAATGGCGCAGCTAGCGCGATGGTTGATGATTTGGACGTTGCTCCTGGCGGCCCCCCTGGCGGGGGCGGCGCCGGTGGACTTCGCCCTCAAGGGTGTCGACGGCAGAATTCACCACCTGTCGGACTACCGCGGTAAGTGGGTGGTGGTGAATTTCTGGGCGACCTGGTGCCCGCCGTGCCGGGAGGAGATTCCGGGGCTGATCGAGTTCCACAACCGGCACCGGAACAACGATGCGGTGGTTCTAGGCATCGACTCTGAAACGATCGGGCTCGCCCGACTCGAGCGCTTCGTCAAGGATGAGGGCATCAGCTACCCGGTGCTGCTGGGC
>CAZMMH010000144.1:0-6119 GCA_964567315.1 uncultured Gammaproteobacteria bacterium | reverse complement strand
CGCTACGGCCTGCACGTGCTCACCGGGCGCCGCGAGGACCGCCTGCTGTTCGACCACCAGCGCGCCCTGGCGCGCGAGTTCGGCTATGCAGAGGGTGGCCCACGGCTGGCAGTCGAGCAGTTCATGAAGGACTACTACCGCACGGTGATGGAGCTGGAGCGGTTGAACGAAATGCTCCTGCAGCTGTTCCAGGAGGAGATCCTCTACGCCGACGACACTGGCGAGCCGCAGCCAATCAACAAGCGCTTCCAGGCGCGCAAGGGTTTCATCGAGGTCACCGGCGAGCGGGTCTTCAAGCGCTACCCCTTCGCACTGCTGGAGATCTTCCTGCTGCTGGCCCAGCACCCCGAACTCAAGGGTGTGCGCGCCGGCACCATCCGCCTGCTGCGGCGCAACCGCCACCGCATCGACGACGCCTTCCGCAACGACCTGCGCTGCCGCAGCCTGTTCATCGAAATCCTGCGCCAGGCGAGCGGTACCACCCTGGCCCTGCGGCGGATGAACCGCTACGGCATCCTTGGCGCCTACCTGCCCGAGTTCGGCCAGATCGTCGGCCAGATGCAGCACGACCTGTTCCACGTCTACACCGTGGACGAACACACCCTGACCGTGGTGCGCAATCTGCGCCGCCTCGGCGTGGCCAAGTTCGGCGGCGAGTTCCCTCTCTGCAGCGAGATCATGCGCCGCCTGCCCAAGCCGGAGCTGGCGGTGATCATCGCCCTCTACCACGACATCGCCAAGGGCCGCGGCGGCGATCACCCGGAGCTGGGGGCGGCGGACGCCGAGGCCTTCTGCCGCCGTCACGGACTGAGCGACTACGACACCCGGCTGGTCACCTGGGTGGTGCGCAATCACCTGATCATGTCGACCACCGCCCAGCGCCGCGACATCGCCGACCCCGAGGTGATCAACGCCTTCGCCCAGCAGGTGGGCGACCGGAACTATCTCGACTACCTCTATCTGCACACGGTGGCCGACGTGCGCGCCACCGGCCCCAGCGTCTGGAACAGCTGGAAGGCGGCCCTGCTGGCGGAGCTCTACCACCGTACCCGCCAGGCCCTGCGTCGCGGACTGGCCAACCCGATCCACGAGGCCGACCTGGTCGACGACACCCGCCACGACGCCCGTACCCGCCTGCACGAGCAGGGGCTCGACGACGCGGCCATCGACGCGGTCTGGCAGCGTTTCTCCCCCGACTATTTCCTGCGCTATTCGGCCGACGAGGTCGCCTGGCACAGCGCCGCGATCCACGCCCACGCCGACCCCGCACAACCATTGGTGGCGGTGCGCCGGCAGACCCGTGCCGCGGGAGGGGGTGGCGGCGCCAGCATCTTCATCTACACCCCGCTGCGCAGCTTCCTGTTCACCGCCGTCACCACCACCCTGGAACAGCTCGGCCTGAACATCCTGGACGCGCGCATCACGCCTTCCACGGACCAGCACACCCTGGACGGCTACGTGGTCCTGGAGCAGGACCGCCAGCCGATCCGCTCCGCCTACCGTATCCAGGAGATCGAGCGGGCCCTGACCGAGGTGCTGCAGGCACCGGAGCAGGCGCCGGCGCCGCAGCAGCACCCGCCTTCACGACAGCACCGCCATTTTCCGATCAAGGCACAGGTCCGCTTCGAGACCGATCCCCACTCCCAGCGCACGATCCTCGAAGTGGTCGCCACCGACCGCCCTGGCCTGCTTTCGCGCATCGCCCACGCCATGGGCCGCTGCCGGATCCACCTGCACGGCGCCAAGATCGCCACCATCGGCGAGCGGGCCGAGGACATCTTCTTCATCACCGACGACGACAACCAGCCCCTGGAGCAGGAGGAGCGGCTGGCGTGTCTGCGGGAGGAGATCGTGCGCAGTCTGGAGAAGTGATTGGGGCGTTGCCTCGCTGAGTCGAAAAGGTGCAAATCCCAAGGCTTCGCGCGAACGAAGCGGGCGCTTTTCCGAATCAACGCCCCTTTCCCCCGCCGCCCTCACCAAGTAGCATTGCCTGGTCCCAAGGGACACCAACTCAACCAAGTGCTTATTCTCAGGGCAGGGTGAAATTCCCGACCGGCGGTAGTCCCGTGTTGCACGGGGGAGCCCGCGAGCGCCTGCCAACGGCAGGGTCAGCAGATCCGGTGAGAGGCCGGAGCCGACGGTTACAGTCCGGATGGAAGAGGATAAGACAGCCACGCCGAGGCCGTTCGCGACCCCGGCGCGTGTCCTGTCGTCCGGCGTATGCGCCGGCCTGCTCCTGTATGCCCTGATTCTGGCCATTAGCAAGGAAAAACCGCCATGAATCAGACCAAAAACCGCAACCCCTCCCTGCTCACCGAATTCGGCGACCCCCGGCAACGGGTCGACAACGCCCTCGCCGCGCTGCGCGCCGGCGACGGCATCCTGCTGGTCGACGACGAAGACCGGGAGAACGAGGGTGACCTGATCTACCCCGCGGAAAGCGTTACGCCCGCACAGATGGCTCTGCTGATCCGCGAATGCAGCGGCATCGTCTGCCTCTGTCTGACCGACGACACCGTACGCCGCCTGGAGCTGCCGATGATGGTCGGCGACAACACCAGTCGCAACGGCACTGCCTTCACCGTCTCGATCGAGGCCCGCGAGGGCGTCACCACCGGCGTCTCCGCCGCCGACCGGGTCACCACCGTGCGTACCGCAATCGCCGCCGACGCGGTGCCGGGCGACCTGGCCCAACCGGGCCACGTATTCCCCCTGCGAGCCCAGCCCGGCGGCGTGTTCACCCGCCGCGGTCACACCGAGGGCACGGTGGACCTGATGCGTCTGGCCGGACTGCGCCCGGCCGGCGTGCTGTGCGAATTGACCAACCCCGACGGCAGCATGGCGCGCCTGCCGGAGATCGTCGCCTTCGCCGAGCGGCATGGCATGCCGGCGTTGAGCATCGAGGATCTGGTCGCCTACCGCCGGGAACTGCTCGACCGCGCCGGCTGAAACGGTGCCAAGTGAAGTCCAGTCGCGACAGAGGACACGGAGAACACAGAGGATGGCCCGCGGACCGGTTCCGCCCTACCGCCGGAACGGCCGATCGAACGCTCCGTTTGCCGTCGCCATGGCCCGGTGCTTTTCGGTTCTCTGTGTCCTCTGCGATCTCCGTGGCGAAGGGCAGTGGCTTTTGCGCAGAACCGGCCCTTACACGGAGGCTATCAGTTCCACGCCATTGCCGTCCGGGTCGCGGCAGAAGACCGCGGCGCGGCCCGAGCGGCTGCGCGTGTAGCCGATACCGGCCTGCTCCAGACGCGCGATGATCCCGTCCAGGCCGCCGACCGTCAGGGCCACGTGGCGGTCACGCCCGGCGTGCTCCGGACGCCTCGCCACGGGATCGGGGTTGGGCAGCTCCAGCAGGTGGACCTGCTGTGGTCCCAACTGCAGCCACGCGCCCGGAAAATCCAGCGGCGGTCGTTCGGCCAGGGGAATCCCCAGCAGGTCGTGGTAGAAGGCCACCGCCCGCCCGGTATCCGCCACCACCAGGCTGACGTGATGAAGCGTGTGGCTGTGACTCATGCGCGCATCTCCCGGTGGGCCGCCAGCAGACCGGCGGTGATGATCATGACACCCCCCAGCCACTCCCGCGGCTGCAGGGTCTCGTTGGCCAGCAGTTGGGACGAGACCGCGCCGACCACGATCTCGAACAGCAGGATCACCGCCGAACGCTGCACCGGCATGTGGGTCACGCCGTACTGCACGGCCAGGGTCATGGTGGTGATGCCGAGCACCCCCAGCAACGCCGCCGCCCACCAGACCTCAGGTGCAACCGGCGGCAGCGGCACCTGCAGCAGGCGCACGCTGACGGCCGCGATCACCACGCAGCCGAGCCACGAGAGCACGGTCTTCACCTTCACCGGCACCGCCTGCAGGCGCCGCACCTCGACGTTCGAGAGGGCGAAGGCGAAGCCCGAGGAGAGGGCCAGCCAGTCGGCGGCGGCGTGGGGCCAGGGCAGGCCGATGGCCGGGTCCCACAGCATCACCGCGGCGCCGCTCACCGCCACCACCAACACCAGCACGCCCTCGGCGGCCAGCCGCTCGCCCAGCAGCAGCCGCCCCAGCAGCACCGCCCACAGCGGCGACATGTAGAACAGCAGCAGGGCCCGGACCACGCTGCCCTGCAGCACCGCCAGCATGAAGGCGAGATTGCACCAGCCGGAGGCCAGGGCCATCACCGACAGGCTGACAGGGCGACCGCGCAGGGCCCGCCAGGCGGCCGGCAACACGGGCAAGGCCACCACCGTCGCGGCGGCGTAGAGCACCAGGGCCTGCCACTCCCCCTGCAGGCCGCCCGCTTCGAGAAAACGCAGCGGATACCAGATCAGTCCCCACATGGTAGCGGACAGCAGCAGCGAGAGGACGGGCAGCAGGGAGTCGGTTCGGTTGGCGGGCATGGGTTTGGCCGGGGTGGCGGGATGCTTATATACTACCGTCTTCGCCCAGCCGCGCGCGCCTACGCCGCGCCGGCCCTCTCCGCAAACGACAACAAACGCGCACCATGAACCCGGACCTCGAGCGCCTGCAACCCTACCCGTTCGAACGGCTGGCCAAGCTCAAGGCGGGCGTCACGCCGCCCGCCGCACTGGACCATATCGCCCTCTCCATCGGCGAGCCGAAGCACGACGCTCCGGGCTTCGTGGTCGAGGAGCTGCTGACCCACCTGCACGGGCTCTCCAGCTATCCCCTGACACGGGGCATGGACGCCCTGCGCGAGGCGATCGCCACCTGGCTGACGAGCCGCTTTGGCCTCGCCGCCGTCGACCCGGCGCGCCAGGTGCTGCCGGTCAACGGCACCCGCGAGGCGCTGTTCGCCTTCGCCCAGGCGGTGGTGGAACGCGGGCGCGAGGCCCTGGTGGCGATGCCCAATCCCTTCTATCAGATCTACGAGGGGGCGGCGCTGCTCGCCGGGGCCGAGCCCTGGTTCATGAACAGCGAGGCCGAAGCCGGCTATCTGCCGGACTTCGAGGCGGTCCCGGCCGAGGCCTGGCGGCGCTGCCAGCTGGTCTACGTCTGCAGCCCGGGCAACCCCACCGGCGCGGTGATTCCCGAGGCCCGGCTGCGGCGCCTGATCGAACTGGCCGACGAACACGACTTTCTCATCGCCTCCGACGAGTGCTATTCGGAGCTCTACCCGGACGAGCAGCAGCCGCCGCCCGGGCTGCTCGGCGCGTGCGCCGCCATGGGCCGCCACGACTACCGCCGCTGCGTGGTGTTCCACAGCCTCTCCAAGCGCTCCAACCTGCCCGGCATGCGCTCCGGCTTCGTCGCCGGCGACGCCGAGGTGCTGGCGCGTTTCCTGCTCTACCGCACCTACCACGGCTGTGCCATGCCGCCGCCGGTGCAGCACGCCAGCCTCAAGGCCTGGGGCGACGAGGCACACGTGATCGTCAACCGCAAACTCTATCGCGAGAAATTCGCCGCGGTGCTGGAAATCCTCGGCCCGGTGCTCCAGGTGCAGCGGCCCGACGCCGGCTTCTATCTCTGGCCGCGGGTGCCGATCGATGACCGCGATTTCGCCCGCGACCTGTTCGCCGCAGAGAACGTCACGGTACTGCCCGGCAGCTACCTGTCGCGGGAGGCCCACGGCCGCAATCCGGGTGCAGGCCACGTGCGCATGGCCCTGGTGGCGCCGGTGGACGACTGCATCGAGGCGGCCGGGCGCATCCGCCGCTTCGTCGAAACGTTGGGGGCCTGAGCCCCGAGTGAACGGCACCAGGGGGCGGCAGACATTTCCCCGATGAACAGACGCGACTTTCGTTAATCAGCCATGACGCAGGGCGGACACGGAGCGGGCGCTTACCGCACCCGGCATCCGCCTTCGCATGAATAACCGGAGAGAGAGCCATGAACGACATCAAGAACATTATCGAACAAGCCTTCGAGCACCGCGCCGAGATCACCCCGCGCTGCTTCGAGCCAAGCGTCAAGGAGGCGGTGGACGAGGCCCTGCACCTGCTCGACAACGGCCAGGCGCGGGTCGCGGAACGCCACGGCGTCGGTCAGTGGAGCGTGAACGAGTGGCTGAAGAAGGCGGTGCTGCTCTCCTTCCGCATCAACGACAACGAATTCATGAAGGGCGGTTTCACCAACTACTACGACAGGTGCCGTCCAAGTACGCC
>CAZMMH010000143.1:0-6163 GCA_964567315.1 uncultured Gammaproteobacteria bacterium | reverse complement strand
CCACATGCAGGACTCCCTGATGGAGATCCAGGCGCGGCTCAACAACACCGTCATCATGATCACCCACGACGTGGACGAGGCGGTGCTGCTCTCGGACCGCATCGTGATGATGAGCAACGGGCCCAACGCCACGATCGGCCAGATCCTCGAGGTCGAACTGGCGCGGCCGCGCGATCGCCTGGCCCTGGCCGACGATCCCACCTACAACCACTATCGCGCCGAGGTGCTCAAGTTCCTGCACGAGCGCCATGGCCAACCCGCGGCGGCCGAGGCACCGGTGCCGGCGGGCGGCAAACGCAAGCCGCGCCTGAAACTGGCCGGTTGAGGAGTCGAGCATGAGCAATGAACTGGAAAAGACCGCGCTGAACCTGGGCTTCATCCCCCTGACCGACTGCGCGCCGCTGGTGATTGCCAAGGAGCGGGGCTACTTCGAGAAGTACGGCCTCGAGGTGCAGCTTTCCAAGGAGACCTCGTGGGCCAACATCCGCGACAAGGTCGCCATCGGCATCCTCGACGGCGCGCAGATGCTCGCCAGCATGCCGCTGGCGGTGAGCCTCGGGGTCGGTCCGGTGCACAAGCCCATCGTCACCGCCTTCAGCATGGACCTCAACGGCAACGCCATCACCGTCTCCAGTCAGCTCTACCGGCGGATGCTGGAGGCCGATCCCGCGGCGATGGCCGAACGGCCGGTGAGCGCGCGGGCGCTGAAGAAGGTGATCGATGCCGACCGCGCGGCCGGCCGGCCGCCGCTGAATTTCGCCATGGTCTTCCCGGTCTCCACCCACAACTACGAGCTGCGCTACTGGATGGCGGCCGCCGGCATCGATCCCGACAACGACGTCCGCCTGAGCGTGGTGCCGCCGCCGCAGATGGTCACCCGCCTGGAGGGCGGCAGCATCGACGGCTACTGTGTCGGCGAACCGTGGAACGAACTGGCGGTGAAGGAGGGCCTCGGCCACACCCTGATCACCAGCTACGAAATCTGGAACAACAAGCCGGAGAAGGTCTTCGGCGTCACCGAGGAGTGGGCCGAGCAGTACCCCAACACCCACCGTGCGGTGATCAAGGCGCTGCTGGAGGCGGTGCAGTGGATCGACGCCCAGGAGAACCGCGCCGAGGTGGCGCGCACCATCGCCCGCGGTATCTACGTCAACGCCCCCGAACACGTGGTGCGCATGTCCATGACCGGCACCTTCCAGTACGCCGCGGGGGAGATGCCGCGGGCGCTGCCCGACTTCAACGTGTTCCACCGTTACGCCGCCAACTTCCCCTGGCGCTCCCACGCCCTCTGGCTGTTGAGCCAGATGGTGCGCTGGGGCCAGATCGAACGGCCCGTCGACCTGCGCGCGGTGGCCGAGGCGGTCTACCGCCCGGAGATCTACCGCTCCGCGGCGCGCGAGCTCGGCCTGCCGGTCCCGCGTGAGGACTACAAGTTCGAAGGAGGCCACGCCGCGGCCTGGTCCCTGCCTACGGATCGCGACGCCATTGCCATGGGCGCCGACCGCTTCTTCGACGGCGGCACCTTCGACCCTGCCGATCCCATGGCCTATCTGGCCGGCTTCGCGATCGGCCACCCGGCGGTGGAGCTGTCCGCCATGCAGGAACTCAACCCGCGGTCCGCCGCGCCGGCGGTGGCCGGCGGCGGGGCCGTCTGACGGAGCGACAACCATGAAACAGCGCCTGGTACTGGTGGGTAACGGCATGGCCGGGGTGCGGACCCTGGAGGAGCTGCTCAAGCTCGCCCCGGAGGCCTTCGATATCACCGTGTTCGGGGACGAGCCCCACGGCAACTACAACCGCATCATGCTTTCGCCCCTGCTGGCCGGCGAGAAGCAGTTCGACGAAATCGTCCTCAACGGCCGCGACTGGTACACGGAACACGGCATCACCCTGCACGCCGGCAGCCCGGTGGTGGAGATCGACCGGGTGGGCCGCCGGGTGGTGGCCGCCGACGGCACCACGGCCGAATACGACCGTCTGCTGCTGGCCACCGGCTCGCTGCCCTTCATCCTGCCCCTGCCGGGCGCCGACCTGGACGGGGTGATCGGCTTCCGCACCAAGGAGGACGTGGACGCCATGCTCGCGGCCAGCCGGGCCCATGAGCACGCGGTGGTGATCGGCGGCGGCCTGCTGGGCCTGGAGGCGGCCAACGGCCTGCTCAACCGCGGCATGCAGGTCACGGTGATCCACCTGCCCGAGGTGCTGATGGAGCGCCAGCTCGACGCCGAGGCGGCCAACCTGCTGCGGGAGAACCTGGAGGCCCGCGGCCTCGAGGTGATCACCGGTGCCAATACCGAGGCCCTGCTCGGCGACGGCCGGGTGCGCGCGGTGAAGCTGAAGGACGGAGGCGAAATTCCCGCGGAACTGGTCGTGATGGCGGTGGGCATCCGCCCCAACGTGGCCCTGGCCAAGGCGGCCGGCCTGCACACCGAGCGCGGCATCGTGGTGGACGACACCCTACAGACCTTCGACCCGGCGATCTACGCGGTCGGCGAGTGCGTGCAGCACCGCGGCCAGACCTTCGGCCTGGTGGCACCGCTGTTCGAGCAGGCCAAGATCTGCGCCAACCACCTGGCCCAGATGGGCTACGGCCGCTACCTGCCGGCGGCCACCGCGACCCGGCTCAAGGTGACCGGGGTCGAGCTCTTCTCCGCCGGCGACTTCCACGGCGGTGAGGGCAGCGAGGAGATCATCCTGCGCGATGCCGCCCGCGGCGTGTACAAAAAGCTGGTAATCCGCGACGACCGCATCCAGGGCGCGGTGCTCTACGGCGACACCAACGACGGCAGCTGGTATTACGAAATGATGCGCGGCGCCAGCGACGTCAGCGCCATCCGCGACGAGCTGATGTTCGGCCACACCCACCTGGCGGATGCCGGCCACGGCGGCCAGAACTCGGCGGCGGCCATGGCCGACGACGCCCAGGTCTGCGACTGCAATGGCGTCTGCAAGGGCGACATCGTCCGTGCCATCAGCGAGAAGGGGCTGTTCACCGTCGACGAAGTGAAGAAGCACACCAAGGCGGCCGCCTCCTGCGGCGGCTGCACCGGCCTGGTGGAGCAGATCCTGGCGGCCACGGTGGGCGGCGACTACAGCGCGCCGGAGAAGAAGCCCATGTGCCCCTGCACCGATTTCACCCACGAGGAGGTGCGTCGGGCCATCACCGAATATCACCTCACCGACCGGGCGACGCTGATGCGCGAGCTGGAGTGGCGCAGCGACGACGGTTGCCCCAGCTGCCGTCCGGCCCTCAACTACTACCTGCTGGCCGCCTGGCCGGGCGAGGCGGTGGACGAGGGGCGTTCGCGCTTCGTCAACGAGCGCCTGCACGCCAACATCCAGAAGGACCGCAGCTACACCGTGGTGCCGCGCCTGTGGGGCGGGGTGGCCACCCCCGACGAGCTGCGGGCCATCGCCGACGCGGCGGACAAGTACCAGGTGCCCCTGGTCAAGCTCACCGGTGGCCAGCGCATCGACCTCGTCGGCCTGAAGAAGGAGCAGTTGCCGGAGATCTGGTCCGACCTCAACGCCGCCGGGCTGGTCTCGGGCCACGCCTACGGCAAGGCCCTGCGCACGGTGAAGACCTGCATCGGCAGCCAGTTCTGCCGCTTCGGCACCCAGGACGCCATCGACATGGGCATCAGGCTGGAAAAGATGACCTGGGGCTCGTGGACCCCGCACAAATACAAAATGGCCGTCTCCGGCTGCCCGCGCAACTGTGCCGAGGCGACCATCAAGGACTTCGGCGTGGTCGGCATCGACGGTGCCTGGGAACTGCACGTCGGCGGCAACGGCGGGCTCAAGGTGCGGGTCACCGACATGCTCTGCCGGGTCAAGACGGAGGAGGAGGTGCTGGAGTATGCCGGCGCCTTCATGCAGCTCTATCGCGAGGAGGCGCGCTACCTGGAGCGCACCGCGCCCTGGGTCGAGCGGGTCGGGCTGCCCTACGTCAGCGCCCGGGTGGTGGAAGACGCGGACAACCGCCGCGCGCTCTACGCCCGTTTTCTCGCGTCACAGAAGCACGCCCAGGACGATCCCTGGGAAAAGAACCGGGCGCCGGAACAGCGCCTGGAGTACGTGCCCATGCAACGGATCGGCGAACCGCCGGTACGCGTCGCGGCCGGCGTCTGAATTTCCAACCCAAAACGAGGTATTGCATGAGCTCACTCTACGAACGAATCGGCGGCGAACCGGCGGTGGAGGCCGCGGTGGACCTTTTCTATGACAAGGTGCTGGCCGATGGGCGGATCAGGCACTTCTTCGAGGGCGTTGACATGGCCCGCCAGCGCCAGCACCAGAAGATGTTCCTCACCTACGCCTTCGGCGGCATGTCCGCCTACCCGGGCGCCGGCATGCGCAAGGCCCACGGCCACCTGGTGGAGAAGTACGGCCTCAACGATGGCCATTTCGACGCGGTGATGGAGAACCTGGGGGCGGCGCTGGTGGAGCTGCAGGTGCCGGCCGAGCTGATCGCCGAAGCGGCCGCGATTGCCGAATCGGTGCGCGCGGATGTGCTCGGCAAGTAGCCGGATGCCTGCGGCGGAAGCCGATATTGCGGAGAAGAGACCATGTCCGACTGGATCAGCGTAGGCCCGTTCGACGCCATTCCCGCCCTCGGTGCGCGGGTGGTGGCGACCGCGCAGGGCGACATCGCCATCTTCCGCACGGGCGACGACCAACTGTTCGCAGTGCGTGACCGCTGCCCGCACAAGGGCGGGCCGCTCTCCGAAGGCATCGTCTACGGCCACAGCGTCGCCTGCCCCCTGCACAACTGGAGCATCGACCTCGCCAGCGGCGAGGCGATGGCGCCGGACCAGGGGTGTGTGGGGCGGTATGCGGTGAAGGTGGAGGAGGGCAACGTGCTGATCGCCCTCTAGGCGATCAGCACGAATTTTGAATTGGGAATTTTGAATGTTGAATTATTGAGGCGCGCTTCGCGCAGGTGTGTGGATATGAAGAGTGAATCTCTTGAATTGAATCGGTGTGTACGCAGTGCACACGTCAATTCAAAATTCAAAATTGGAAATTCGAAATTCGCCGTCTGTGAGTCGTGCCCGTGCCGTTCGTAAAGACCACCTGTCCCTACTGCGGCGTCGGCTGCGGCATTCTCGCCGGGCGTGACGCCGACGGCACGGTGACCGTCAAGGGCGATCCGGAGCATCCGGCGAATTTCGGCCGGCTCTGCTCCAAGGGGGCGGCCCTGGCGGAGACCCTGGATCTCGACGGGCGGCTGCTGCGGCCGGAGGTGGACGGCGAGGCCTGCGACTGGGATACGGCGCTCGACACGGTGGCCGCCGGCTTCCGCCGGGTGATCGCCGAACACGGTCCGGGGGCGGTGGCCTTCTACGTCTCGGGCCAGTTGCTGACCGAGGACTACTACGTCGCCAACAAGCTGATGAAGGGTTTCCTCGGCTCGGCCAACATCGACACCAATTCGCGCCTGTGCATGTCCTCGGCGGTGGCGGCCCAGACCCGTGCCTTCGGCGCCGACAGCGTGCCCTGCAGCTACGAGGACCTGGAACAGGCCACGCTGGTGGTGCTGACCGGCTCCAATACCGCCTGGTGCCACCCGGTGATCTACCAGCGCCTGGCAGCGGCCAAGCGCGCCAACCCCGAAATGCAGGTGGTGGTGCTCGACCCGCGGCGCACCGCCACCTGCGACATCGCCGACCTGCACCTGGCCCTGCGGCCCGGCAGCGACGCCCTGCTGTTCAACGGCCTGCTGGCCTATCTCGCCGCCGAGGGAGTGGTGGACGGCGGTTTCGTCGAGGGCTGTACCGAGGGGGCCGAGGCGGCCCTCGGCATGGCGCGGGAGACGGCGCCCGATCTGGCGACGGTTGCCGAAGGCTGCGGCCTCGCGCCCGAGACGGTGGCGGATTTCTATGCCCGCTTCGCCCGCCACGACAAGGTGGTGACGCTCTATTCCCAGGGCATCAACCAGTCCTCCAGCGGCACCGACAAGGCCAACAGCATTATCAACTGTCACCTGCTCTCCGGACGCATCGGCCGCCCCGGCATGGGACCGTTCTCCATTACCGGCCAGCCCAATGCCATGGGCGGGCGCGAGGTGGGCGGCCTGGCCAACCAGCTGGCGGCGCACATGGATTTCGCCCCGGCCAACGTGGACCGGGTGCGTGGCTTCTGGAACGCCTGCGCCATGGCC
>CAZMMH010000142.1:4607-6198 GCA_964567315.1 uncultured Gammaproteobacteria bacterium | reverse complement strand
CCGACGCCGCCGTAGGCGGTGTGGGCGATGCCGCCGGCCATGAACACCAGCCGGTTGACCACCACCAGGGCACCGATCACGCCGCAGGCGATGCTTACCAGCAGGCTGGCGAGCAGGGCGTGCTGTACGAAGGGCTGGGCCAGCAGCTCAGTGATGCTCATGCAGCGGCCCCACGCCCGGCAGCGAATCCGCCAATTGCTGCATCACGTCGTGGGCCGGACAGCCCACCTCGTGCACGCCGTACATCAGGGTCAGCATCTCCGGAGTCAGCTTGCGCCCCTGCGCCTGCACCAGGAAGCGGTTGACCGCGGCCACCCCGGTGACCGCGTTGGCCGTCACCCCCAGGTCGTGACTGACCATCACGATGGTGGTGTCGCGACCCAGCCCGGTGAGGGTCTCGAGCACGCACTGGCGGCCGAAGGGATCGATGTTGGAGAGCGGCTCGTCCAGCAGCAGCAGCTGCGGCGAGGTAATCAGGGCGCGCGCCACCAGCACCCGCTGGCGCTGGCCGCCGGAGAGTTCGCCCATCCGCCGCCGGGCCAGCTCAGCGACCCCGGCGCGGTGCATAGCCTCCCGAGCCAGGGCCCGCTCGTCCTGCCAGAAGCGCGGGCCGTGGCGCCGGCCGTGAGCCAGCCCCATCAGCACCACCTCCTCCACCTCGGCGGGAAAGCCGGGTGCCAGGTTGCCGTGCTGGGGCACGTAGCCGATATGCGCCGGCTCCTCGCCCGGCCCGTGGCCGAACACGCGGATGCTGCCGCTGCGCGGCTTGAGCAGGCCGAGGATCAGGCGCAGCAGGGTGGTCTTGCCGCCGCCGTTGGGGCCGATCATGGCGAGGAATTCGCCGCGCGCCACGCGCAGGTTCACCTCCGACAGCACCGGCGCGCCGTTGTAGGCGAAGTTCAGCCCCTCGACCTCGATTACCGCGTCGCTCATGGGCCGTCCACCCTGCACGCACAGCCAGGCTCGGCGAAGGCGGTCGAAACCCGGGGCATGAGCGGGAGGCTGCGCATGTTCCTGAAACACCGTGATGGAAAGTGCAACGTTATACCATGTCGATCCGACCGACCGCCAAATCAACCCAGGACGAAACGCCGGGCCCCATCGGCGTCAGTAGATCGGGTCGATGTGCCGGTAACCGTCGAAATGCATGTAGCAGATCAGTTTGATGTGCGAGGTCCGATGCAGCAGCCGCTCGGGAAACGGTGCAAACGGTGCGGCTTCCCGGGCGATGGCCAAGGCGTCACGGTCCAACGTTGGATTGCCCGACGGGCGCAGCAGTTTCAGCCCCAGCAGCGAGCCGTCGCTGGCCACGCGCAGCTCGACCACCGCAACCCCCCTTAGGTTGGTGGGATAGTTCATGTCCCCGATCCGCTGCAGCTTGCTGAGCACGGAGGCCAGATAGTAGCGCGCCACCAGGGTGTGGGGGTCGTGGGGCTGCGGCAGGGCGGAACCGCTGGCCGGGCCCTGCCCGACCGCCGCGGCGATCTGCGCTTGCAGCGCCGACCAGTCGATGGTGCGGCGCGGCCGGGGCACGGGGGCGGCCCTCACCGGCGCCGGCCGCGGGGACGCCCGGGGTGGCAGCGCGGCCGAA
>CAZMMH010000142.1:0-4507 GCA_964567315.1 uncultured Gammaproteobacteria bacterium | reverse complement strand
CGGCGCCGGAGTTGGCCGCCGCCGCGCCGCGCGACGGCGGCAGCTCGTAGATGCGCGCCTCCAACGGCCTCGGCCTGGCCGGTTGCCGCGCCGGCACGTGCAACAGGCTGCCGAAACCGGTCAGCGCCAGCAGCACCAGCAACAGGGCAAGGGCCAGGATCCACGGCAGGCGCTGCGCCGGGTCGTCGGCAAGGCGCTCCTCAGGGTCGATGACGCCGATCCTGTTCATTCCGGGACCCTCAGTGGGGCTTGACCGCGATCAACAGCCGCTCCGCGCCGGCATGCCGCGCCGCCAGCATCGCCCGTACCACCAGCCCGTCGCGGGAATCCTCGTCGGCGGCGACGACCAGGGCGTTGCCGTGCCGCCTCAACATGGGTTTCAGGGTGGCGGCAAGATTGGCCAGGGTCACCGGCGTACGGTCCAGGTAGATGGCGCCCTGGCGGGTCACCGTGAGGGTCACCGGGCGCCGTGCCTCCAGCGAGGCCGCGTGGCCCTTGGGCAGGTTCACCGACAGCGAGTGCAGATTCCGCATCGACAGCGAGGCCAGCATGAAGGTCGCCAGGAGGAAGAACATCACGTCGATCATTGGAATGATCTCGATCCGCCCGCGCCGATATTCCCGCGACCTAGGCAGCTTCATGGCCAGCTCCTGCCATGTCACTGCGCAGCTTCAGCCGGTCCACCAGCCGCGTGCCGACCCGTTCCATCTCGTCCAGAGTCCGCGCCTGCAGGCGGGAGAAGAAATTGTAGCCAAACAGGGCCACCAGGGCGACGGCCAGGCCGAAGGCGGTGG
Source organism: uncultured Gammaproteobacteria bacterium (assembly GCA_964567315.1). Classification (GTDB taxonomy): domain Bacteria; phylum Pseudomonadota; class Gammaproteobacteria; order CAZMMH01; family CAZMMH01; genus CAZMMH01. The sequence continues at coordinate 3,713 of CAZMMH010000142.1, read as the reverse complement.
CGATCAGGGCCTGGGCAACCCCCGAGGTCACCCCCTTGGGATCCACCAGGCCGTCGCCGCCGATGAGGTGGAAGGCATGCATCATGCCGGTAATGGTGCCGAGCAGGCCGAGCAGGGGCGCCGCGGTGACGATGGTCTCCAGGACCCAAAGCCCGCGGCCGAGCGCCTGCTCGATGGCCTGGGCCTCGTCGCTGGCACGGGATTCGATCCACCACGGCGGGCCATCGCGGTGCTGGAGGATGGCGCGCAGGAAGCGGCCGAAGTGGTGGCGTGGATCGAGTACCGCGATCCGGCTCTCCAGATCCGACCACTGGGACGCGTGGGCCGAGGCGAGCCGTAGCAGGGCCCGCGGCGGACGGGTGAAGCGCCAGTAGACGTAGCCCTTGTCCAACAGGATCGCTGCGGTGAGCACGCTGAGGAGCAACAGTGGATAGACCATCGGCCCGCCGAACTGCAGCGAGGCCCAGGCCTGGTGGAAGTCTTGCATGACGAGTTCCCCTTTGAAGTGACGTGCGGCCGCCGGGGTGGTCCGGCCCCGGACATCTGTTCCCACTCAGGTGAGACAGCGCGAAAAGGGGAAGATTCTGTCAGCGTAGGTAAAGGGTCCGCGGGAGCGCTACGCCTCAGGCCGACGGTGTGGCGTTAGCGTGCCGTCGAGGACCCGGCACGCTGACCCTTGGCGAAGATTGTGGAAACCGACAATGCCCGCATTCGCTGCCAGCCACCGGGTGTTCAGCGCGCCAGCGCCCCGCGAAACGCCGCGGCGATCGCCTGCATGCCGGCGGGCCAGTCCGCCGCCAGCGGATCGATGGCCGCCACCCGGCCGCCGATGGCGGCGGCGATGGTCTGCGCCGACTTGCGCGAGAATTGCGGTGCGACGAAGAGCACCTTGATCCCCTCCCGCCTGGCAGTCGCGATCAGGGCGGCCAGCCGCGCCGGCCCCGGCTCCTTGCCCTCCTCCTCGATGGCAAGCTGGGAGAGGCCGTAGGCGGCGGCAAAGTAGCCGAAGGCGGGATGGAAGACCATGAAGCGATTGTGGGCCGAGTCGGCCCCGGCGAGCTGCGCCAAAATGGCATCGTCCACCCGGTTCACCGTCTGCGCCAGACGGGCGTAGCCGCGGCGGTAGTCGGCCGCATGGGCCGGATCGGCGGCGATCAGGGCATCGCGGATATTCATCGCCTGGATCCGCACCAGGGGCGGCGACAGCCAGATATGGGGATCGAGACCACGGTCTGCGTCCTCGTCATGTCCCGGCGTCATCGCCATGCGCCGGATGCCGCGGGTGGTGTCGACCACCCGCAGCTTCCGGTTGGCGGCGGTAAAACGCGGCAGCCAGGCCCGCTCGAAGGGCACGCCGATGGCGAAGTAGAGCCGCGCCCCGGCGAGCGCCACCAGCTGGCGCGGGGTCGCTTCGTAGGTGGCCGGCTCGAAGCCGGGCCGCACCATCACCTGCACCGCCACGTGGTCGCCGCCGATGGCCTGCACGAAGTACTTCTGCGGCAGGATGCTCACCGCCACCGCCATGGGCGCGGCCAGCACGACCGGGCTCGCCAACAGCAGGAACAGCAGCGAAAACAGGCGTGGCATGACGTTTCCTTTGGGCCGGGAGGCGCGTCGGTGGAACGTAATACTATTACATTCCGCTGGCAGGGACAGCCACGGGCATATGCACGACGGAGACCGCATCGCAACGTACGCCGCCACACCTCAACCCCCGCGCTGCCGCGAGTTTGCTCGGCTCATTGCCACCTCCCGACCGACACATGCCAACCTGGCCGGAGAATGGCCGGGCGCCGAACGAAGTGCCCCCCTCTGCCGCGCCGAGCATCGCAGTGGAGGGAGGACCCGCCCGCCACCGAGAGGCGAACAAATGGCACATCCGTAAAAGGGGCGGAACCCCGGACGCTGCGAAACGGAAGGAGCCGAGCTACAGCGGACTCAGGCCCGTTCGGGCCCGGCGGGAATCACCGGCGTCCCCGAGCGCACGTCCAGGTTCTGCGCCCGGTGGCGCAGCAGGTGATCCATCAGCACGATGGCCAGCATGGCCTCGGCGATGGGGGTGGCGCGGATGCCGACGCAGGGGTCGTGGCGCCCCTCGGTCACCACCTCCACCGGCTCGCCGGCCAGGTTCACGCTGCGGCCGGGGATACGCAGGCTGGAGGTGGGTTTCATGGCGATGGAGGCGACGATCTCCTGGCCGCTGGAGATGCCGCCGAGGATGCCGCCGGCGTGGTTGCTGAGAAAGCCCGCCGGGGTGATCTCGTCGCGGTGCTCGCTGCCCTTCTGGGTCACGGCTTCGAAACCGGCGCCGATCTCCACCCCCTTGACCGCGTTGATGCTCATCAGGGCGTGGGCCAGGTCGGCGTCGAGACGGTCGAAGATGGGCTCGCCCAGCCCCGGCGGCACGCCGGTGGCGACCACCGTGACCCGCGCGCCGATGGAGTCGCCCTCCTTGCGCAGGGCGTCCATGTAGGCCTCCAACTCCTCCACCTTGGCCGCGTCGGGGAAGAAGAAGGGATTCTGCCCCACCGCCGCCCAGGCAAAGGAGTCGGCCTTGATCGGACCGAGCTGGGAGAGATAGCCGCGTACCTGGATGCCCAGGGTGGCGAGGTACTTCTTGGCGATGGCGCCGGCCGCGACGCGCATGGCGGTCTCACGGGCCGAGCTGCGGCCACCGCCGCGGTAGTCGCGCAGGCCATACTTCTGCTGGTAGGTGTAGTCGGCGTGGCCGGGGCGGAAGGTTTCGGCGATCTTCGAGTAGTCCTTGGAGCGCTGGTCGGTGTTGCGGATCAGCAGGCCGATGGGGGTGCCGGTGGTGCGGCCCTCGAACACGCCCGAGAGGATCTCCACCTCGTCGGCCTCGCGGCGCTGGGTCGTGTGGCGCGAGGTGCCGGGCTTGCGCCGGTCCAGGTCGCGCTGCAGATCCTCGACCGACAGTTCCAGACCGGGCGGGCAGCCGTCGACGATGGCGCCGAGTGCGGGACCGTGGCTCTCGCCGAAGCCGGTGACGGTGAACAACTTTCCGAATGTGTTGCCAGACATATTGGTTGTTCTCTTAATTCAAACGCCGGGAAAGCAATTTTGAATTGCCGAGGGCCGCTCCGCGGCCATGCAATTCGAAAAGCGCGTGCGCTTCGCGCACACCGGAATTCAACATTCAAAATTCACAATTCAAAATTCGCGAGTAGCGCGCCCGCGCCACCCAATCAGATCACTTTGGAAAAGCGCTGCTCGCGCCCTTCGCGCAGGTAGCGGTCGAAGACCATGCAGATGTTGCGGATCAGCAGCTTGCCCACCGGCTTCACCTGGATATGGCCGGGGCTCAGTTCCAGCAGACCGTCGGCCTCGATTGCCTTGAGCTCCGCCAACTCCACTTCGAAGTAGTCGGCGAAGTCGATGCCGAACCCCTTCTCCACCGCACCCATGTCGAGGTGAAAGTGGCAGATCAGCTCGGTGATCACGTGGCGGCGCAGCTTGTCGTCAGCATTCAACTCCAGGCCGCGGAACACCGGCAGGTGGCCGGCATCGATGGCCCGGTAATAGCTCTCCAGCTCCTTGCGGTTCTGGCTGTAGCTGTCGCCGACCATGCCGATGGAGGTGATGCCCAGCCCAATCAGGTCGCAGTCGGCGTGGGTCGAGTAACCCTGAAAATTGCGATACAGGCTGCCCTCGCGCTGGGCCACCGCCAGCTCGTCGTCGGGCTTGGCGAAGTG
>CAZMMH010000141.1:0-6200 GCA_964567315.1 uncultured Gammaproteobacteria bacterium | reverse complement strand
CGTCCAGCAGCTGCATGATGGCCGCCTGGTTGCGGCGGTTCTGCTCGGCCGCGCGATCACCCTCCTGCTTGGCCAGGTTGGTGCGGCGGCGGGCATCGGTGATCAGCTGGGCCACCAGCAGCACCAGCAGCACCACGGTGACCGCGGTGAACAGATAGCCGACCCAGTTGGGCATCTGGCGGGTGCTGCCGCCCTTGCTGAAGAGCTTCTCCAACCCCTCGCTGGCCTCCAGCAGGGCATCGGAATCGCTGGCCACGCTGCGCGCCGCGGCCTGGGCCTTGTCCAGATCCTCGGACGAGTCGAGGATGCCGCCGACGTTGTCGCTGACGGTCTTGAACAGCATCGCCACGTTGCCCAGTTCACGGCGGATCTCTGGATCCTTGACGCTGCTGACGCCGCGCTTGCTGTCGCCCTGAAGCATGCCCTCCAGCACCTCGCCGAAGCTGTTCGAATCCTTGCTGAACTGGTCGGCGGCCGCGGTGAGGTTGCCCTTGCCGGCGAGCACGCTGTTGGCGTTATTGGCCAGGCGCTGGGCCAGCATCAGCTGGCGCGTGGCCAGGTAGACCTGATCCGGGCTGGCGCCCTTTTTCACCATCGTCTCGGCGACGTTGCTGGAGGTGCCCACCAGCTTCGGCATCATCTCGCCGATGGTGTTGACGTATTCACTGATGTTGGTAATGGTCTCGCGCCCCTGCAACACCCGCTGGATATTGGCGTGCATCCGACCCCAGACCGTCTCGACCTCGCTCAGCTGCTTGGACATGCTCTTCGGCAGCGGCGGCAGGCCGAGGGCGTCGTCGCCGTTGCGCATCGCGTTGACCGTGGCGCTGAAGCGTTTGCGCAGGGCGCCGAGCTGGCTGAAGGCCTCCGTCTTGCCGCCCACCGCCTCGAGCGCCTGCTTGGCGAGACGCTGGGAAAGCACCTCCTGCTCGCCCGCCAGGGTGATGTACTCCTTGTCCTGCCGGTCCTTGATGGCGCCATAACCGAAGGCGAGGAATGAGAGCAGCAGGAACGCCAGCAGGAAGATCAGGATGGTGATGACCCGCTTGCCGCCGCCGGCACCGGCCGCGCCCTTGCTTCGCCACACGTTTTCCGCTGCAGCCTTCGCTTCGCTCATTATTCTTCTCCCAACCTGTGTGGATTCGTCAGAATCCGGATTCCGTTTTCCGCCGCTCAGGCGGCGACTTGGACAAAACCGGGGTAACCCGTCAGGCGGTGCATACTGAACACCGACCACTCCACCCCATCGTGACGAAAACAGCCCTGAATGAACGGCGCCATGGCCTCGGCCGGCGGCTCACTGGGGGTCATCCGCGTCTCGATATCGAAATGACGCAGGCCGATCACCTCGTCCACCAGCAGGCCGGCGGCCAGGGCCTGGTGGCCGACCACCATCACCCGGCTGCGCCGGTGCAGACGAATCAGCTGCTCGCCGAGAAAACCGCGAAGATCCATGATCGGCAGCAGGGTGCCGCGCACATTGGCGACCCCCTTGACCCAGTTCTTGGCCCCGGGCACGCGGGTCAGGCGCGGATAGTTGAGGATCTCGAGGACCTGGGACAGCGGCGCCACCAGCCGGTATTCGCCGACGCGGAAGCAGATCCCGCTCCATTGCTCGTGCCCCTCCTGCTGCTGCGGCAGCTCGGCGGCATGCCGGCGGCTGCGCAGCTCCAGCGCAACCAGCCGATCGAACAGCTCGTTGGGGGACAACGGGGCCATTCGCGCTTCAGATCCCGAGCACCAGCTTGACCTTGGACACGACCTCGTCCTCGGTGGCCGGTTTCACGATATATTCGCGCGCACCCTGGCGCAGCCCCCAGACCCGGTCGGTCTCCTGGTCCTTGGTGGTGACGATGATCACCGGAATACTCTTGGTGGCGACGTCCTTCTGCAACTGGCGGGTCGCCTGAAAACCGTTGAGGCCCGGCATCACCACGTCCATCAGGATCACGTCGGGCTTGACCACCTTGGCGCTTTCGATTCCTTCCTCGCCGCTTTCGGCGACGGACACCTCGAAGCCGTTCTTCTCCAGCATGGTGCGGAGCACGTGGCGTTCGGTTGGCGAGTCATCGACAATCAGCACATGGGTCACACTGCACCCCCTTCGTTTGTTGTTATTACGGACACCGCGCGGGCTCGCGCCCGCTCGCTCACCGCCCCTTGCGTGCGTATTCGCGGATCGCGCCGAGCAGTTCGTCTTTGGTGAATGGCTTGGTCAGATACTGTTGCGAACCGACGATCCGCCCGCGGGCGCGGTCGAACAGACCGTCCTTGCTCGAAAGCATGATCACGGGCGTCGATTTGAACTGCTGGTTGTTCTTGATCAGGGCGCACGTCTGGTAGCCGTCCAGACGCGGCATCATGATGTCGACAAAGATGATATCCGGCTTGTGGTCGGCGATCTTTGCCAGGGCCTCAAAGCCGTCGGTGGCGGTAATGACCTCGCAGCCCTCCTTTTTCAGCAGGGTTTCCGCGGTACGGCGGATGGTCTTGCTGTCATCAATCACCATGACCTTGAGGTCATGAAACTCCTGTTCCTTGAGGTCGTCAGCCACCGCTTCCCCCGAACGGGTCACCATCAGTCCAATTCCGTCGTTTTTTTGGTCCATTGCGTCCGCCATTCTTATCACAATCTCCGCAGGGGTGCCATACGATTCCGCAGTGCGCGGTCGGTTAGGCTGCGCTAACATGACGACGCGCCCAGTGCGCGCACGCCCCCCTCCCCAGCGCCCCGACCGCGGAGAAACTCGATGAAGATCCGGCTCGGCATCGTCATGGACCCGATCGCCTCCATCAAGCTGGCCAAGGACAGCAGCTTTGCCATGCTGCTGGCGGCACAGACGCGTGGCTGGGAACTGCACTACATGGAGATGCACGACCTCTACCTGCGCGACGGCATCGCCTTTGCGCGCAGCCGGCCGCTGCAGGTGGCGGACGATCCCGGCCACTGGTTCGATCTCGGCGAGCCGCGGGAAGCACCGCTGCACGAACTCGACGCGGTGCTGATGCGCAAGGACCCGCCGTTCGACATGGAGTACCTCTATGTCACCCACCTGCTGGAGCTGGCGGCGGGCCGCGGCACCCTGGTGGTGAACCGCCCCGACAGCCTGCGCGACGCCAACGAAAAGCTCTTCACTGCCCACTTCCCCCAGTGCTGCCCGCCGACCCTGGTGGCCCGCGAGGCGGCACGCCTGAAGGGCTTCCTCGGGGAGCAGGGCGACGTGATCCTCAAGCCACTGGATGCCATGGGCGGGGCCTCCATCTTCCGCCTGCGCCCCGGCGACCACAATCTGAACGTGGTGCTGGAGACCCTCACCGACCACGGCCGGCGCTTCATCATGGCCCAGCGCTACATCCCCGAGATCAGCGCCGGCGACAAGCGCATCCTGCTGATCGACGGCGAACCGGTACCCTACGCCCTGGCGCGGATCCCCGCCGCCGGCGAGACCCGCGGCAACCTGGCCGCCGGGGGCCGCGGCGAGGGGGTCGCGCTGAGCGAGCGGGACCGCTGGATCTGCGCTCAGGTGGCGCCGACCCTGCGCGAGCGGGGCCTGCTGTTCGTCGGCCTGGACGTGATCGGCGACTTCCTGACCGAAGTGAACGTCACCAGCCCCACCTGCATCCGCGAGCTGGACCGGCTCTACGGCCTGGACATCGCCGGTGAACTGATGGAATGCATCGCCGGCAAGCTCAGCATGCGCCCGGCCGGGGGCGGCGCGGTATAATTCGCCCCATGAGCGCCGTCCCCGCGAGCCCCCCGCGCATCACGCCCAACGACCGCCTGGGACTGACCCTGTTCCTGGCCCTGGCGCTGCACGCCCTGATCATCCTCGGCATCACCTTCAAGACCCGTGACCATTCGCCAACGCCGATCCGCACCCTGGACGTAATCCTGGTCAACACCAAGAGCGCCGAGGCCCCGAAGACGCCCGACTACCTGGCCCAGGCCAGCCAGCGCGGGGGCGGCGAGGAGCAGCGCCGGGTGCGCCCGCAGGAGAACAAGACCACCATCCTGCCGGCCAAGGGCAAGGGGCAAGCACCGATGCCGCTGCCGGAGGCCCACCCGAAGCCGAGCCCGCCGGCGCCCAGGCGGGTGGTGACGACCACCGGACCGAGCCGGGAGAGCGCACCACGGCGGCCGAAGCCGGTGCTCGAGCGCCGCCCGGACGCCAGCACCCTGATCAGCCGCAGCATGCAGATCGCCAGCCTCACCGCCGAGCTGAACTCACAGGTTCAGGCGGCCGCAAGCCGCAAGCGCGAGCGCTGGATCACCGCGGCCAACACCCGCGCCTACAAGTACGCCGCCTACATGCAGGCCTGGCGTCAGAAGGTGGAGCGCATCGGCAACCTCAACTACCCGGACGACGCCCGCCGGGAAAATCTCTCCGGCAGCCTGCTGCTGGACGTGGCGATCCGCGCCGACGGCAGCGTGGCCAAGATTACCCTGCAGCGCTCCTCCGGCTCCAAGGTGCTGGACGACGCCGCCATCCGCATCGTCCGCCTGGCGGCGCCGTTCTCGCCCTTCCCCAAGGACATCCGCGCGGAGACCGACATCCTGCACATCACCCGTACCTGGCAGTTCGATGCCGGCAACCGCTTCTCCAGCCGCTGAGGCGGGCGCCGGGCGCTTGCCTGCCGCCAGCGTTCAACGGATACTTGTGCCATGAACACGGGCCAGTACCTGAGCAATCACTTCCTGATTGCGATGCCGCAGCTCGCGGACCCGAACTTTTTCCACACCGTGACCTATATCTGCGAACACAACGCGGAGGGGGCCCTGGGCATCGTCATCAATCGGCCGTTGGGACTGCAGCTGGGCGAGGTCTTCAGCCACATGGAGATCACCGCCCAGATACCCGCGAGCCGTGACATCCCCATCTATTCCGGCGGCCCGGTGCAGCAGGACCGCGGCTTCGTGATCCACCGCCCGGTGGGTGACTGGAGCGCCAGCCTGCAGGTCACCAAGAGCATCGCCGTCACTAGTTCACGCGACATCCTCAGTGCGATGGCCGCCGGCGAGGGGCCGGAAAACGCCCTGGTGGCCCTCGGTTACGCCGGCTGGGGCGCCGGCCAGCTCGAGCAGGAGATGCTCGACAACGCCTGGCTCAGCGGCCCGGCGGACGAGCGGATCATCTTCGACCTGCCGACCGAACGCCGCTGGGAGGCCGCCGCCGCCCTGCTTGGGGTCGACATCCACACCCTCACCGGCCAGCCCGGCCACGCCTGAACGGACATGAACAGCAACCCCAGCGACACCGCACGCAGCCGCGCCGCCACCCCGACCCACAGCAACGCCTGCCTGCTGGGCTTCGACTACGGCCGCCAGCGCATCGGCGTCGCCGTCGGCCAGCAGGTGACCGGCTCGGCCACCCCCCTGACCACCCTGCATGCGCGCGATGCCAAGCCCGACTGGGAGGCCATCGCCCGCCTGATCGCGGAGTGGCGGCCGGCGGCCCTGGTGGTGGGGGAGCCCTGCTGCCTCGACGGCAGCGAACACGAGCTGACCGAGGCGGCCCGGCGCTTCTCGCGCCAGCTCGAGGGGCGCTTCGGCCTGCCGGTGCACCTGATGGACGAACGCCTCTCCTCCAAGGAGGCGGAGCGCATCGCCCGCGACGCCCGCGCCGCCGGCCGCCGCCGTCGGGTGGTCAAGGAGGACATCGACAAGCTGGCGGCCCAAATCATCCTGCAGAGCTGGCTGGACCAGCAGGGGTTGTCCCATGACCGGCATCACTGAGGTCGAGCCGCTGCTCGACGCCATGACGGCGCAGCTGCGCGACCACCTGGCCGCCCGCGGCATCGACAACCCGCTGATGGTCGGCATCCACACCGGCGGCGTCTGGATCGCGGAAAAGCTGCACGCCCGCCTGGGGATCGAGCAGCCGCTGGGCAGCCTCGACATCTCCTTCTACCGTGACGATTTCACCCGCATCGGCATGCACCCCCAGGTGAAGCCCTCGCGGCTGCCGTTCACGGTGGAGGATGGCCACATCCTGCTGGTGGACGACGTCCTGCACACCGGGCGCACCGTGCGCGCCGCCCTCAACGAGCTGTTCGACTACGGCCGCCCGGCCTCGGTCTCGCTGGTGGTCCTGGCCGACCGCTCGGGCCGCGAACTGCCGGTCTGCCCCGACGTGGTCGGGGTACACCTGGAGCTCGGCCCCGGCGAACACGTCAAGCTGAACGGCCCCGAGCCCCTGCAA
>CAZMMH010000140.1:0-6215 GCA_964567315.1 uncultured Gammaproteobacteria bacterium | reverse complement strand
CTCCCCCGAACCACCACACCGGGTCTGCGTCGGGCTTCTCGGCGATGAAGAAGCGCACGTTGGCGTGGGAGGTGGGCACGAAGGGATTGTGCGGGTGGATCACCAGGGAGACGCCCATGGCCCGGTAGCTGCGGCCCGCCAGCTCGGGGCGGTGGGCAGTGGCCGAGGACGGCATGGCCTGGCCGTGAACCAGGGAGAAGTTGATCCCGGCCTGTTCGAACACCTCGCCGTCGGCGAGAACCCGGGTGCGACCGCCGCCGCCCTGCTCGCGGGTCCAGGCGTCCTCGTGGAAACGGGCAGCGCCGTCGGCCGCCTCGACCGCGCCGCAGATGCGCTCCTGGAGCCGCCTCAGATAGGCCTCGACGGCAGCGACGTCGGGCGACACGGCGTTACGCTTGTTCGGCGCGGTAGGCCTTGTTGACCACGACGGGCTCGACCGGGACATCCTGGTGACCGGCGCTGTTGCCGGTGGCGACAGTGGCGACGCGGTCGACCACATCCATGCCGTCCACCACCTTGCCGAAGACGGCGTAGCCGAAGTCGCGGTCGCCGTGGTCGAGGAAGGCATTGTCGGCCAGGTTGATGAAGAACTGGGAGGTGGCGCTGTCGACCACCTGGGTACGGGCCATGGAAAGCGTGTAGCGCTCGTTCTTCAACCCGTTGTCCGCCTCGTTCTTGATCGGCTCGTGGGTCGCCTTCTGCTGCATGTTTTCGTCGAAGCCGCCACCCTGGATGACGAAGCCGGGAATCACGCGGTGGAAGATGGTGCCGTCGAAGTGGCCTTCGTCGACATAGCGATAGAAGTTCTCCACGGTGATCGGCGCCTTGTCGGCGTACAGTTCGATGGTGATGTCACCGTGGGAGGTAGAGAAGACGACCATGGTTGCGTGCTCCTGGCTTGGGACGGCGCTCTTTTCGGGCCGGCGTAGTTTACCCCAAAACCGCCGACCGGACGGCGGCCCATTCTACCCGGCGACCGGCGGCAATAATCCTTCGGCGAAAAGGGTCTTTAGCTCGGCCAGCCGCGCCGCCAGGTCGGTGGCGGCGTAAGGCCGCGGAGGAACCCGGCCCCAGACCGGCGCGGGCCAGGCCGGATCATCGCGATAGCGCACCACGTGGTGCAGATGGAGCTGGGGCACCAGATTGCCGATGGCGGCGATGTTGAGCTTGTCGGCGCGGAAGTGCCGGTCCAGGCGTTGGGCCAGCCAGCTCGACTCCGCGAGCAGCCGCGCCTGGTCCTCGGCCGCAAGCTGGTAGATCTCGCGGACCCCCTCCCGCTCCGGGACCAGGATCAGCCACGGGTAGTTGGCGTCGTTCATCAGCAGCAGGCGGCAGAGGCCGAGCCGGCCGAGTTCGACGCAGTCCTCGTGCAGGCGCGGGTGCAGTTCGAACTCCTGACTCACGACACTAGTGCCCCAACAGGTTGAGCAGGGCACCGCCGTCGGCGCCGTTGACCGTCAGGCGGCCGCGGTCGAAGGAGAGCTGGGTGCGGTAGGTCCGCTCGTCGGCCCGCAGCCAGCCCTCGCGCGTGACCAGTTCGAGCTCGGCCTGGAGCGCCGCGTCGGTACGCCGCGCGAGCTCCTCCGGGGCCGGGGTTTCGCCCGCCTGGCGGGCGTGGGTGCTGACCTGCTGGGCGATTCTACGACGCATCAGTGCGCTGACCATCGGTTTCGGCAGCTGCAGGTCGGCACGTGCCTTGAGCTGCAGCAGCAGCGCCGCGGGCGCGGCCATCGGCGGCGGACCATCGCCGGTGTAGGCGACCTTCAGGCTGGCGCGCAGCGGGCCCTGGGGGGTATCGCTGTCCAGGTGGGTGATGGCGAGTTCGGGATGGCGCTCGAGCAGACCGGGCAGCGCCGCCAGCACGACAAAGGCCGCGCGCTGGCTCTGCTCCTCGGGCGTCAGTCCCGCCTGGCGCACCGCCTGCAACTGCTGCTGCAGCGTGCTGTAGCTCTGGATGTCGATGTTGCGCAGCTCCATGGCATAACGGCTCGGCCCCAACTGCAGGCCGTCCACCGTGAGGTTGTCGCTCGCCAGGTCCAGGCCGATGGTCTGCAGCGCCGGGTCCGGTTGCTGCCACTGGTGGGTGACCAGGCGCAGGCGGGTCGCCGCCACCCGGCCGGCGGGTTGATCGAGGGGCTGGAAATCGAGGCTGGCCAGGTCGAGGCGGCTGTCGCCGACCCAGACCTGTGGCTGCAGCCGGCGCATATGCCCGCTGAGGCGCAGGGCGCCGACCTTGAGCCGGGCCTTGGGGTCGGAGGCGGCCAGGCCGGAGCTGCGCAAATCGAGCTCCAGCGCGGCGTCGCCCTTGGCCAGATGCACACTGCCGTCGAGACCGCCCCAGTGCAGCCGGGTGCCGGGCTCGCCGTGTACCGGCCCGTCGTAGGCCGGCGAGCTGATGCGGCTGGTCTCGTCGCCGCCGAGACCGACCACCGTGGTGACCGTAAGCGGCGCTCGCTCGCCGAAGTAGTAGCGCAGTTCATCGCGATACGCCTCGGGAACCCGCGGCACGCTTACCACGCGGGCCATGGCCGGGTTGCCGAAGGTCGGGCCGTGGGCGATCCGGTGGTCGAACTCCATACGCAACGGGCGGCCCCGCGCCTGGATCTCCATCACCGAGGTGGCTCTCGAGCTGAACCAGCCGCGTTCGTAGCTCTCCAGCCGGAAGTGCGCGCCCCCCGCCTGGGAGAGCTGCTCCAGGCGCGCCTCGAAGCGATGCTGAGCGCGCACCCCGTCGTAATAGGGCAGGCCCAGCGCGACCGCGCCCACCAGGCCGACGAGCAGTGCGCCGGCAAGCGTTTTCTTCCCCATAATCCCCCCTGTTTCCCGGCAGCGCCGGCGCGTCATGCGGCCCGCGCGACCAGCCGCGCGAGCAGTTCCCCCATCACCCCGTTCGCCTCGGCGAAACGCGCCGGCTCGGCCAGCATCGTCTCCGGCGTCTGCACATAGGGGCCCGGCAGGAGATCGTCCGCCCCATGCTCGATCAAGGCCCGCGCGCTTTCCGGCGTCGTTTCCAGATGGAATTGCAGCGCCACCACCTGCTCAGCGTAGACGAAACCCTGATTGCTACAGGCCTCGCTGGAGGCCAGGTGCAGGGCGCCCGCGGGAATGCCGAAGGTCTCGCCGTGCCAGTGGAAGGCGCGCAGCCGCGGTGGCAGAAAGCCGCCAAGCGCCGCATCGGCGACGGCCGGCGCACGGCTCACCTCGAACCAGCCGATCTCCTTGTGCGGCCCGGGCACCACCTCGGCGCCGAGGACCTGGGCCAGCAGCTGGCCGCCCAGGCAGATGCCGAGCAGCGGCCGACCGGCGGCAAGCACCGCTTCGAGAAAACGCTTCTCCTCCGCCAGCCAGGGATGGGCGGCCTCGTCGTGGACGCTCATCGGCCCGCCCATGACGATCAGGCCCTCGACGGCGGCGGGCGCCGGCAGCGGCTCGCCGGCGTACGGATGCACCGGCACCAGGGCGTGGCCACCCGCCTCCAGCCAGGGACGGATGCTGCCGGGGCCCTCGAAGGGGACATGCTGGATACAGTGAAAGCGCATCGCCGCTGTTCCTCGGGGTGAGCGGGGCCGGGTGGCGCGTTCCGCCAATGATAACGGAGAGCGCCCCGCCGCCCTATCGGAAGCGCCTCAGCCGGCGCGAACCAGCGAGCCGCTGCGGCCGTCGCGGATGCTCGTCGGGCGTGCCGAGCCGCCGAGAGGGCCGTTGAGCAGGCCGTCCAGGGCCGCGCCGAAGTAGCGCCTTGCCGCCAGGGCGCTACGTGCCGGCGGGCGCCCGGCCGGATTGGCGCTGGTGGAGATCAGGGCGCCGCCGAAGGCGGCGCACAGCACGGCGGCCAGGGGATGTGCGGTGACCCGCACGGCCAGGGTATCGTGGCGGCCACGCAGCAGTGGCGAGACCTCTGGGCGCGCCGGCAGCAGCCAGGTGACGGGCCCGGGCCAGCTGGCCTCGACCCGGCGGCGGGTGGCGGCATCGAGGGGCGCGAGAAAGGGCGCCAGCGCCTCGAAACGGTCGGCGATCAGGATGAGACCCTTGTCCACCGGCCGCCCCTTGAGCGCCAGCAGACGCGCCAGTGCGTGCGCGTTGAGGGGGTCGCAGCCGAGCCCGAACACCGCCTCGGTGGGATAGGCGACGATACCGCCGCCGCGCAGGATCCACGCGGCGGCCTTCAGCTGCAAATGGCCGGGGACCATCACGCTGGCCGCGTCAGCCGCGCTGGGCCAGCTCCTGCTGCAGGCTGCTGTCGCGGGCCTGGATTGCCTCGGCGTTGCGCCGGCGCTCCCCGCGCAGGCGCTCCGCCAGCTCGGCGTCGGCCAGGGCCAGCATCTGCGCCGCCAGGTAGCCGGCATTCTTGGCCCCGGCCTTGCCGATGGCGACGGTGGCCACGGGGATGCCGCCGGGCATCTGCACCGTGGAGAGCAGCGCGTCCATGCCCTTGAGCGGACCGCCGTCCATGGGTACGCCGATCACCGGCTTGACCGTGATCGCGGAGACCGCGCCGGCGAGATGGGCGGCCAGGCCGGCGGCAGCGATGAACACCCCGCAGCCGCGTTGGTCGGCATCGGTGACGTAGGCGTGGGTGGCCTCGGGGGTGCGGTGGGCGGAGGTGATCTTGACCTCGAACGGCACCCGCAGGGAACCCAGGACGTCAAGGGTGGCCTGCATGGTCGGCAGGTCGGAATCGGAACCCATGAGGACGGCGACGAAGGGTTTGTTCATAAAGGCCTCGAACGAAAGTTAATAGTGGATAGTGGATAGTTTTGGAGCGCGTCGGGCGCGCCTATTGCGTTGGCGTGCCGCCCCGCGGCACACCGCAACTATTCCCTATCGACTGTTCACTCTTCACTGCCCTCTTCCACCGGCTCGGCAAAATCACACTCCGCCTGCGGGCAGACCTTCTCCGTGCCCCGGCGCTTGGTGGTCTTGAGAGTGAGGATCGGCCAGCCGCACTTGGGGCAGGGTTCGTTGAGCGGCTCGTTCCATACCGCGTAGTCACAGTCGGGATAGCGCGAGCAGGAGTAGAAGATCTTGCCGCGCCGCGAACGGCGTTTGAGGATCTGTCCCTGGTGGCACTTGGGGCATTCGACCCCGGTCTCCTCGGGCTTGTTCAGCGGCTCGATGTAGCGGCAGTCGGGATAGCCGCTGCAGCCGATGAACTTGCCGTAGCGCCCCTGCTTGACCACCAGCGGCTTGCTGCACTCGGGGCAGACCCGGCCCTCGACCACCTCGGGCTCGGCGCTCGCCGCATCCTCGTCCAGGTTGCGGGTGTAGTCACACTCGGGATAACCGGAACAGCCGACGAAGCGGCCGCGACGGCCGAGACGGATGTTCAGCGGCTTGCCGCACTTGGGACAGGCCTCGTCCATCGCCTCGGTGGTGACGTCGGAGCGCTTGACCTTTTCGTCCTTCTCGCTCACCAGCGACTTGAACGGATCCCAGAACTTCTGCAGCAGCGGCACCCAGTCGGTCTCGCCGCGGGAGACCGCGTCGAGGTCGTCCTCCAGGCGCGCGGTGAAATCGTAGTCGACGTACTGGCGGAAGTGCTCGGTGAGGAACTTGTTTACCACCCGGCCGACGTCGGTGGGGAAGAAGCGCTTCTTCTCCAGTTCGACGTATTCGCGCTGCTGCAGGGTGGAGATGATGCTGGCATAGGTGGAGGGGCGGCCGATGCCGTGCTCCTCCAGCGCCTTGACCAGGCTGGCCTCGGTGTAGCGCGGCGGCGGCTCGGTGAAGTGCTGCACCGACTTGATGGCGTCGAGGGCGACGACCTCGCCCTCCTCCAGCGGCGGCAGCATCTTCTCGTCGCTGTCGGCCTTGGCGTCGTCGACACTCTCCTGGTAGACCGCCATGAAACCGGGCTTGGCCACGGTGGAGCCGGTGGCGCGGAACAGGTGTTCGGCACCGCCGGCGGCCAGATCGACCGAGACCGTGTGCAGAGTGGCGTGCTCCATCTGACAGGCCACGGTGCGCTTCCAGATCAGCTCGTAGAGCTTGAACTGCTCGGCGCTGAGGTGGGCCCTCACCTCCTCCGGCAGATGGCGCGCCGAGGTGGGGCGGATCGCCTCGTGGGCCTCCTGGGCGTTCTTCGACTTGGTCTTGTAGGTCCGCGACTCCTTGGGCAGGTTGGCGGCACCATAACGCTCGGCAATCAGCTCGCGCAGCTCGACCAGAGCCTCCTGGGCCAGGTTGACCGAGTCGGTACGCATGTAGGTGATCAG
>CAZMMH010000139.1:0-6251 GCA_964567315.1 uncultured Gammaproteobacteria bacterium | reverse complement strand
CACCGAAGAAGGCGGCGCCGAAAAAGGCCGTGAAAAAGGCAGCACCGAAGAAGGCCGTCAAGAAGAAGGCCGCCGGCAAGCGGCGCTGAGAGGCCGGCCGCCGAGGCGGCCAGCGTCGGCACCACCATCCCGCGGGCCGCCGGCCACAGGCCGACGGCCCGTTTTCATTGAGACGACAGGTCCGTGACCCGCTCACTCCACATCATCGGCAGCCGCAGCTCGGGAGGCGCCGAACGTTTCTACTCACGGCTGGTGCTGGCACTGAGCGCCGCGGGGCATGCGACCTTCGCGGCCAACCCTGCGGGCAGCAGCGTGGCCGCTGAAATCGGTGATGGAGCCCCGCAACTCCACTTTGGCATGCGCGCCGTGTGGGACCCACTGGCGCGCTGGCAGATCCTCCGGGCGGTACGCCGCCTACGGCCGGAAATCGTGCAGACCTATATGGGTCGCGCCACCCGCCTGACCCACCTGCCGCGGGGGCGTGGCCCGGTTCATGTGGCGCGCCTCGGCGGCTACTACAACCTCAAGGGCTACCGCCACGCCCACGCCTGGATCGGCAACACCCGCGGGATCCGCGACTACCTGATACGAGAAGGCCTGCCCGCGGAGCGGGTCTTCCATATCGGCAACTTCGTGGACATCCCTGCGACACTGCCGGAGCCCGCGGCCGCCCGGCGTGCCCTGGGACTGGCGCCCGACGACCTGGTGGTCACGGCGATCGGTCGCCTGCACCCGAACAAGGCCTTCGACGCCCTGCTGACCGCCTTCGCCCGCCTGCCGCAGGAGGTTCACGGCCGACCCGTGCGTCTGCTGTTGGTGGGCGACGGCCCACTTGCCGGCGAACTGCACACCCTGGCCAGCCAGCTCGAGTTGGGCCCGCGGGTGGTCTGGGCCGGCTGGCAGAGCGACCCCGGCCCGGCCTACGCGGTCGCCGACCTGTTCGTCTGCCCCTCCCGCCACGAACCCCTCGGCAACGTGATTCTCGAGGCCTGGGCCCACGGCAAGGCGGTGCTCTCCACCGCCAGCCAGGGGGCGTGCGAACTGATCATCGACGGCGAGAACGGCGAACTGAGCCCCGTCGACGAACCCGCGCCACTGGCGGCAGCAATGGAGCGGCTGTTGCGGGACGAGGCGGCCCGCGAGGCCCTGGCCCGGGCCGGGCTGGAGGGCGTGCAGCGCAAATTCACCCGCGAGCGGATCGTCGCGCGCTACCTGGAGGTCTACGCCGAACTGCTGGCCTCGCGCTGAGGAGCACCCGCCGCCAGCAGGCCGAGCGCGAGGCACGCCAACCACCAGATCACGCCCGACCAGTAGGCTCCGTAGAAGGACACATGGGTGTTGAAGGGGCAGACCGCGACCAACAGCGGAATCGCCCAGGCGGTGACCGCCAGCCGGCCGCCCCCACTGCGCGGCCAGGCGTAGCGCAGGAAACCCAGGTAGAACAACAATAGGCCGAGCAGGCCGACACTTCCCGTGTCGGTGGCGATCTCCAACCCCTGCAGGTGGGGGTGGGTCGGCGCCACCCCCTTGAGGCGCCAGAAGTTGTCGGCGCCCGCATAGTCCATGTAGACCTCGGGAAAGCCGCGCACGCCGACGCCGTTGAACCAATGATCCTCATAGACCCTGGCGCCGACCTCCCAGATGGATGCACGGTAGGCGGTCGCCTTGTCGATGCGCTGGAAGTTGCCGCTGAACAGGCCCATGGTCAGGTCGACATAGCGATGGGTCGCGGGGCTGTACCAGGCGAGGGCGCCGAGGATCCCAACCGTCGCCGCGGCCGCCGCCAGGCCTCTGCCCCAGCGCAGACGTACCCGGCTACGCAACAGATAAACACCGTAGAGCGACATACCAAGGAAGAACATCACCCACGACGAGCGGCTGTTGGTCAACACCACCACGACCACGTAAACCGCGGCCAGCAGCCACAACCACGACCGACCCCTGGCCCAACCGCGCAAACGTTCGAAATAGAACGGCGCGAACACGGCGAGCACGTGCCCCAGGGTCTCGCGCGGCCAGAAGAAGCCGTTCACCCGGTCGCCGTTGTAGGGATAGCCGAACAGGTCCTTGCCATGGAAATACTGCAGCAACCCATCCAGGCACCACAGGGTGATGAGCGCGACCATGCCGTTGATCAGGCGCTCGCGCCAGGCCGGTGACCGCAGCACCCACACGCCGTAAACGGTGACCAGGCCGTACAAAGGGTACGGGACCACGTTTTCCAGCGCCTTGCTACGGTCCACGGCATCGACCATCGACAGCAGCATGGGGAGCCAAAGTGCCAGCAGCAGCCCAAGGATCAGTCGTAGCGGCATTCCCTGCAATTGCTCGCGGCGCCGCAGCAGCAGCCAGCCCCCGGCAAGCCCCATCAGGACCAGGGGAACGTTGAACAGCGCCTTGGTGGGCAACAGCAGCATGTAACCCAGCATCAGCAGCCAGGCGGCGTTTTCCTTCAAGCGGTCGAACATCGTCGCTCCAACATCAAAGCCGGCCCCGGTCGTCAGCACCGTTGCAGCAGCGGCAGCAGCCTTCTGTCGTAGGTGTGCTCGGCAAGCGCCCGGGTCTGGGCCCACCGCGCCAGGCGCGCACCCAGCACCCGGTCACCGATCAATCTCTCCATCTTCGCCGCGGCCTCGTCGGGCCCGGCGAACACCATTATCTCCTCGTCGGGGGCAAAATAGCATTCCAGGCCGGGCCGCTGCTCGACCAGTTGCGGGATGCCGAAGGCCGCGCACTCGAACGTGCGCATGTTGGTGCCTTCCCGCACCACACCGGCGTGAATGTTCAACGAGGCGGAGAAACGGCCGTACACCTGCCCCAGCGCATCATTGGAAACCGCCGGACGGAAGGCGAACGGCCGCCGGAAAAACAGCTTATGACCGAGGAAGTGGTTGCCGAACACCGTAAGCGGGACCTTGCGCAGGAACAGCTGCTGTAGCCAGTTATCGCGGACGATGTCCCGATTGGCCACGAAGCAGGCACCACTCCTGCCCACCCCCGCCAAAGGCCGATGCACCGCCGGCGAGCAGGCAAATGGCAGGATACCGGCAAAGACGTCCCCAACCGCGGCCTGAACCAGATCCGCGTATCCCGGATCCGAAATGTACACGGCATCGAACGGATGTTCGGCGCGCAGGAACAGCATGGGATCGTCGGTTGCCCACAGGACGTTGGCAGCGCGCCGGTCGACCCGCTCGAGCAGCGGCGGGCTGTTGATGAATAGACGGATGTCACAGGCGGCACGGTTAATGCGCTCCAGCAGGCCGCGGTTCCAGAGCTCGCGATTGCAGGTATGGCGCAGACGCTCACGGGCCCCTTCCGGATAGGTACGAATCCATTCAACCTTGCCCGGCAGGAGCCTGGTCAGCGCCTCGAAGACGTAGCGGCCGAGCCCGCCACGCCACGGCTTGGCGACCAGCAGCACCCGCGGCGGATGAAGCCCCAACCCGGCCGACCGCATCTATGCCGGCCCAACGTCGCCCGCGCGGTGCGGCCGCAACGACACCGCCGCCGGTGGCAAACGGGGTTCAAACGGCCAATTCGGCATACAGGGCGAGGGTCTGTGCAGTCATCTCGCCCAAAGAGTAATTCCCGACAGGTGGAACCGATGGTAAAGGGCCGTGAGCCAGGCGTTCACAGAGTTCATGCCAGTCGCCGTTGGCCACGCGACCCTGCGGATAGAGATCGGCAAGAATCTCGCCCACGCCCCCGTGGGCGTAGCCTAGCACCGGCCGCCCCAGGCTCAGGGCCTCCAGCACCGTGCGACCGAAGGATTCCGGCTTGGCCGAAAGGGAGAGCACGGCAGCGGAAACCGCGTAGACCTCGCGCATGTCGCCGCGGGGACCGGTGAAGGTGATGTGGCCGTCCAGCCCCCGTTCGCTCACCGCGCGCCGCAGTTCGCCCGCATAGGCCCGGCGGCGCGGATCCTCCCCGCCCACCACCAGGCCGTGGGCATCCACGCCGCGCGCGCGCAGGCAGGCGATCAGCTCAATCAGGTCGTGGTGCCCCTTGAGGCGGGTGATCCGCCCGGGCAGGGTCAGCACCAGCCGCCCCCGCAGTTGCGGATAGGCGGCGTCCCATTGCTCCCGCCACGCCGGCGAGGGCTGGAAACCACGGGGAAACTCCCGCGGATCGACCCCGCGCGGAATCACCCGTATACGGCGGGGATCCACCTGCGGGTAGTGCTCGAGGATATAGCCCTCGATTGCCCGCGACACCGCAATCACCCGCTCGCCCCGCACCATCACGCCGCTGTAGCGGCCCGGCGAGTAGAAGCCGTGCACGGTGGTGACGAAGCGTGGCCGCGCCGCCGCCATTCCGCGCCAGGCGAACCATCCGAGCCAGGCCGGCAGGCGCGAACGGGCGTGCAGGATGTCGGCGTCCAGCTCCCGCAACAGACGGCGCAGGCGCGGCACATAGCGAAAGGTAAGCAGCGACTTGCGCCCGACCGGCAGGGTAACGTGTTCGCTGCCCTCGGCCAGCAGCTGCGCCACCATCCGCCCGCCGCCCGAGATCACCACCGAGCGGTGGCCTGCCGCCACCAGGGCCCGGGCCACCTCCAGGGTGCCGCGCTCGACGCCGCCACCCTCAAGGGCCGGCAGCAGTTGGACCACGGTCAGGCGGCGTCCAGCCATTCGCGATCGAGCCATTGGGCGCAGCGCAGCGCCTCGTCAAAGGGACTGGCAGAGGCCACCAGGGAACGGCCCGCGCGCCACTCCTCGAACCGGCAGACCAGACCCTCGTCCACCAGACGGTCGAGCCCGGCCGTAACCCGCCCGGCGCCGCGCCGCGGCACCTCGAGCAGACCGATGGCGGCACCGGCGGTCAGCGCCTCGTAGACCATGGAGACGCTGTCCTCGCTGACCCAAACGCTGCCGGCCCGGGCCAGCTGGCGCGGCAGCCAGTCGGGGGGGGTGGCCGCCCAGTCGACCGCCTCCACATTGGCAAACTCCTGGGCCCGCACAAGGGGCAACAGCACCGGCGGCGTCCGCCGTGAGTTCGCCACCACCCAGTGGACCGCGGGCTCTGCCCGCACCACGGCGGCGACCTGGCGCAGCACCGCGTCGTCGTTCCAGGCGTGGTGGCGCGAGGGGCCGCCGAGCAGGATCAGGCCGTGCGCCGGATCATGAGCCTCGCCGGCGACCACGTTGTTGAGCACCCCGCGGGTGAAACGCAGGTTGGCCCGCGGCGGCGGCGCATCATGCTCGGGCACCAGGCAGAGGTCGAACAGGAAGAGGGGCAGGCTCGGCCGCATCAGCACGATGATCCGGCCACCGCAGGCGTGGCGCGCGGCAAGCATGGGCAGGTGGGTGGCGTGACCGGCACCAACCAGCAGGTCGGGCGGTGGCAGCCCGCGACCGGGGGGGAAGCGCCCGCTCAGCCACATGAGCAGCGGGCGGCGCAGGCCGACGACGGGCACATCGACGACCTGCAGCGGCCGCAGCCCGCCCAGGGCGCGCAACAGGCCGCGGCTCTGGTTTTCGTGTCCCGGCTTGCCGTCGGCGAAGCGCCAGACCACCAGCGGCCGGGACGACGCTGCCTCAGCGTTTGAGTTCGTACTCGGCACCGCAATAGGGGCATTTGGCATGCCCCGTCTGCTCCACTGGCAGGTAGACCCGGGGATGGGAATTCCACAACTGCATCCCCGGCATCGGACAGTGCAGGGGCAAGTCGGCCGGGGTCACCTCGTAGCGCATGCGGTCGTTGGGCTCGCGCCCGTCACGGAAGGTCTCGGCAGCTCGCACCACGTCTCGCTCCTCGTTGCCGGGGCCGCGCTCAGGCGACCGGGGTCAGCCACTCGCCGCGGTCGCTGCGGCGTCCGTGGACGTAATCGAAGTAGATGCCCTGCAGCTTCTCGGTGATCGGGCCGCGCGAGCCGGCGCCGATCTGCCGGCCGTCCAGCTCGCGGATCGGCGTCACCTCGGCGGCAGTACCGGTAAAGAAGGCCTCGTCGGCCACGTAGACCTCGTCGCGGGTGATGCGTTTCTCACGCACCTCCAGCCCTTCGTCGTGGGCGATGGTCATGATGGTGTCGCGGGTAATGCCCTCCAGCGCGGAGGTCAGGTCGGGAGTGTAGAGCACGCCGTCGCGCACCAGGAACACGTTCTCGCCCGAGCCCTCGGCGACGAAGCCCTCGGCATCCAGCAGCAGCGCCTCGTCGGCGCCGCAGCTCAGGGCCTCGTTCAGGGCCAGCATCGAGTTCATGTAATTGCCGTTGGCCTTGGCCTTGCACATGGTGATGTTGACGTGAT
>CAZMMH010000138.1:0-6322 GCA_964567315.1 uncultured Gammaproteobacteria bacterium | reverse complement strand
CGGGGGTGGCCACCACCGTGTCGGTGCGCCACGGCTTGCGCCCGGCCAGGCGCAGCCCCTCGAAGGCCTGCGGGCTGGTCACTTCGTGCACCAGGTGGCGATCGATGTAGACGAGGCAGGTGCCGTCGTCGTCGCAACGCACCACGTGGGCGTCCCAGAGTTTGTCGTAGAGGGTCTTGCCGGCCATGTCGCTCTCCTCCTGATCCTGATGGCGATGTTACGGCCGGCCAAATCATTACACAAATTCATAATTTTCATGTATTGCATAACCATCTGGAATCAGTAATCTGTTAATTCGTTGATTCGTTAATTCGGGAAAACCGCTGACGCTTAGGCGAATCAACGAATCAACGGCTTAA
The DNA here is from genome assembly GCA_964567315.1 of uncultured Gammaproteobacteria bacterium. Classification (GTDB taxonomy): domain Bacteria; phylum Pseudomonadota; class Gammaproteobacteria; order CAZMMH01; family CAZMMH01; genus CAZMMH01. The sequence continues at coordinate 5,963 of CAZMMH010000138.1, read as the reverse complement.
CGAATCAACGAATCAACGACTAAACACCCATGGACATCGCCAGCCTCCAGGCCTTTCTCGCCGTCGCCGACAGCGCCTCCTTCTCCGGCGCCGCGGAGCGCCTGTTCCTCACCCAACCCGCAGTGAGCAAGCGCATCCGGGTGCTGGAGGAGCTGCTCGAGTGCCGCCTGTTCGACCGCGTCGGCCGCCGGGTGCTGCTGACCGAGGCGGGGCGCACCCTACTGCCGCGGGCCCGCCGCATCCTCGCCGAACTGGACGACAGCCGCCGCGCCCTGGCCAACCTCAGCGGCGAGGTGGCCGGGCGCCTGCGCATCGGCACCAGTCACCATATCGGCCTGCACCGGCTGCCGGAGCCCCTGCGCGAATTCGTCCGCTGCCACCCCCAGGTGGAACTGGACATCCGCTTTCTCGACTCGGAGGCGGGCATGCGCGCGGTGGCCCGTGGCGAGCTGGAGCTGGCGGTGGTAACACTGCCGCCGACGCCGCCCGACGGCCTGACCGTGCTGCCCGTGTGGCCGGACCCGCTGGCGGTGGTGGCGGCGACCGACCACCCGTTGAGCGGCAAGCGACGAGTGACCCTGCAGGCACTGGCCGCGCATCCCGCCATTCTGCCGGCCGAGGGCACCTACACCCGCCAGGTGATCGAGACCGCGCTGGCGCCCCACGGCGTCCGCTTGAAGGTGGGCATGGCCACCAACTACCTGGAGACGATCAAGATGCTGGTGTCGGTGGGGCTCGGTTGGAGCGTGCTGCCCGAGTCGATGCTTGACGCCGATCTGACACGGCTGAAGGTGACCGGCCTGAAACTGAGCCGCACCCTGGGGATGGTGCTGCACCCGGAGCTGACCCTGTCCAATGCGGCCACCGCCCTGCGCGCGCTGCTGCTGGAGCGGGTCCGCAGCTAACGCGTCTTCGCCCCCTTCGCCTGCGCTGCCGGGGCCCGACCCGCCGCGCGCATGCGGCGGAAGCGTGCGGCGAGGGCGCGTGCCTTGTCCTGCGCCGCCCTCCGGTCCCAACCCTCGATCCAATCCAGTTCGAGCTTGGTCGCCTCCAGGTACTTGCGGGTGAACAGGGCCAGCGCGTTGTGGGTCATGTGCGGCTTCAGTTCGAGTTGATGCAGCTCCATGCTCGCCAGCCGCCCATCGAGGCTCGGCAGGGTGAAGACGAACAGGCGCCGCGCGCGGGTCTGCTCGCGCAGGAAGCGGCACAGGCTCTGCGGCTCGCCGTGGTCGGGCTCGACCGTGGGCGTCCGCCAGGGGTGGGGTTCGCGCTGCTGGGGCGCGCCCACCAGCCAGCCCTGGGCGGGGCCGATACCGGCCATGCTCTCGCGCATGGCGTGGGCGTTGAAGTGCTGCAGGTTGGTACGCTCGAAGGTGCCGTCGTCCAGCACCGAGTAGATGTCGATCCGGGGGATGTCCCCCGGCGCGGAGTAGACGGGAATCCTGATCATGAGCGCACCTCCGTTCACCCGCCCCGCGCAGCGGCATTCACAAGTATAGACCGCAGCCACAAAGGCAAGTTGCGCCGGCGGCGGCCGCCTCAGCGCTCGCGGATCCAGAACCAGGTGATCAGGAAGGCGAGCGCACTCAATCCCGAGGCCAGTTCGTAAGTCGCGCCGGGCCCCAGGCTCTCCCAGGCGAAGCCGCTGTAGAGGCTGCCGAAGGCGCCGCCGGCGCCGAACGCCAGGCTGCTGTAGAGGGCCTGTCCGCGCCCCTGCAGGCGGCCGGGAAAGTGGCGGTGGAACAGCGCGATGGCCACCGCATGATAGACACCGAAACTGGCCGCATGCAGGGTCTGGCCGAAGATCATCACCGCCACGTCCGAGGGCAGCCAGCCGATCAGCAGCCAGCGCAGGGTGGTTAGGGCAAAAGAGGCCAGGAACAGATTGCGCAGGCCGAAGCGCGGCACCAGCCGCGGGATCAGCAGGAACACCCCCACCTCGGCCAGCACGCCCAGGGCCCACAACTGGCCCACCGCGGCGCGCGAGTAGCCGTAGTGCTCCATGTAGATGGTGTAGAAGGTGTAGTAGGGGCCGTGGCTCGCCTGGAGCAGGAAACAGGCTGCGATCAGCGCCAGCACCGGCCGCCGCATCAGCACCCGGCGCAGGGAGAGGTGCTCCAGGTGGAGGTGGCCGGCGGCCTGCTCGGGCACCGCCAGGCTGGCCAGCCAGATGGCCGCGAACAGCACCAGCAGCACCCACGGCAGCCAGGCCACCCGCTCGCCACCGAGCAGCGGACCGAGGACGCTGACGCTGACGATGAAGCCGATCGAACCCCACAGGCGGATGCTGCTGTAGCGCTGCGACTCGCCGCCCAGGTGGGTCAGCGTGTTGGCCTCGAACTGCGGCAGGGTGGCGTTCCAAAAAAAGCTGAAGGCGAACATCACCGGCAGCAGCCACCAGTAGCCGTGGCCGAGAAACACCCCGCCGAAGGCCACCATCGCCAGCAGGCTGCCCAGGCGCACGATGGCCATGCGCCGGCCGGTGTGGTCGGCGATCCAGCCCCAGACATTGGGCGAGACCACCTTGGTCACCATGATCACCGCCATCAGCTCGCCGATGGCGCGGGCGTCGAAGCCCAGGTGCTTGAGGTAGAGGCTCCAGTAGGGCACCAGCGCGCCGAGGCTGGAAAAATAGAAGAAGTAGAAGCCCGAGAGCCGCCAGTAGGGCAGCGGCAGGGAACGGCCGGCCGCGGAACTCACGCCGGCCCCGTGGATCGTAACCAGGGGTGCAGGTGACCCACGGGGGCACGGACCGTCTGCCGGCCGTCGCCCGGGAGGTATGCAAATTTGCGATGCCGGCCCGTGGCGGGCCCCAGCGGCCTCATCTGTGATTCCCCGTGTTGCCCCGACGTATGCGGCGGGGATTATTCCATGGAACGGCCGCAGGTTCAGTGCCGCAATGGCGAAACCCGGCAAGACCGAAAACATCGGAGCCCGTGAATGGCGAAAAGCGACCAAACCCGTAGCGACAGCGTAGCGCGCGCCCGCTTCGATCGCGCCTTCTTCCGCGACGCCTGGCGCCTAGCCCGCCCCTACTTCCTCGAATCGGAGGAGCGCTGGAGCGCCCGCGGCCTGCTGGCGATGGTGCTGCTGGCCACCGGCGGCCTGGTCTACGTCAACCTGCGCATCACCGTCTGGTACAACGCCTTCTACGACGCCCTGCAGCACTACGACAGCGGCCACTACTGGGGCCTGCTGGGCCAGTTCACCGTGCTGGCGCTGGTCGCCATCGCCCTCGGCGTCTACCAGACCTACATGTCCCAGCTGCTGGACCTGCGCTGGCGCCGCTGGCTCACCGGCAGCTTCCTCAACCGCTATCTCGCGGCCCGCACCTACTACCACCTCGAGCTGTTCCGGCGCGGCCAGGACAACCCGGACCAGCGCATCGCCGACGACCTCTCGGCCTTCGCCCAAAGCGCCAGCAGCCTGTTCACCGGCCTGATCAGCTCCGCCGCCAACCTGATCGCCTTCATCGGCCTGCTGTGGGTGTTGTCGGCCAAGGTGGTAGTACCGTGGGGCGGCGCCGAACACCACGTGCCCGGCTTCCTGGTCTGGGTCGCCCTGCTCTACGCGGTGGCCTGGACCTGGGTCGCGGCGCGGGTGGCCAATCCGCTGATCCGCCTCAACTACGACCAGCAGCGGCTGCAGGCCGACTTCCGCTTCTCCCTCATGCGCCTGCGCGAGAACAGCGAGGCGGTGGCCATGTACGGCGGCGAGGCCAAGGAACGCCACACCTTCGACCGCCGGTTCGACCACGTCTACGACAACTATGCGCGGCTGATCCTGCGCCAGAAGCGCTTCAACTGGTTCAGCGCCTACTTCAACCAGTTCGCCATCATCCTGCCTTTTCTCGCCGCCGCCTCCGCCTACTTCGCCAAGGCGGTGCAGCTCGGCTTCCTGATGCAGGTGAGCTCGGCCTTCGGCAACGTGCAGAGCGCCTTCGCCTACCTGGCCCAGAGCTACGACAGCCTGGCCCAGTGGCATGCGGTGGTCGATCGTCTGCGCGGTTTCATCGGCCTGATCGAGGAGGTCGAGGCGCTGCAGGCCGACGGCCGGCGGATCGTGCGCGAGGAGGCCCCGGCCCTGCGGGTACGCGGCCTGAGCCTGCGCCTGCCCTCGGGCGCGTCCCTGGTCCACGCCCTCGACTTGGAGCTGCAGCCGGGTGAGCGCCTGCTGATCAGCGGCCCCTCGGGCATCGGCAAGAGCACCCTGCTGCGGGCCCTGGCCGGGCTGTGGCCGTTCGGCGAGGGCCGGGTCGGCCTGCCGGCGGGCGCCGCCAGCCTGTTTTTGCCCCAGCGCCCCTACCTGCCTCTGGGCAGCCTGCGCGACGCCCTGCTCTACCCGGCGGGCGACCCGGCCACCTCCGACGCACACCTGACCGGGCTGCTCGAGCAGGTGGGCCTGGGGCCGTTGGCACCCCATCTCGACAGCGTCGAGCCCTGGGCCCAGATGCTCTCGCTGGGCGAACAGCAGCGCCTGGCCTTCGCCCGCGCCCTGCTCCAGCACCCCGCCTGCCTGTTCCTCGACGAGGCCACCTCGGCCCTCGACGAACCCGCCGAGCAGGCCCTCTACCGCCTGCTGGACGAGGCCCTGCCGCAGACAGCGCTGGTCAGCGTCGGCCACCGCGGCACCCTGCGCGCCTTCCACAACCGCCGCCTCGAGCTGCGCCCGGACGGCGAGTGGCTGGGCGACCGGGAAGGGGCCGGCGAGGCCCCGGCGGGCGCGGAATGGGCGGCCGCGCCGTCAACATGATGTCAAATCGTAGATAAATTTCTTATCTACATAAAAGAAAACAAGTTTTGACCCTTGAAATCCTCCACGGGACGGCGAATCATTGAAGGGTGACCACGCCTCAGACCCGTGGAGTAGCGCCATGAGCCAGACAACCCAGGATCCGAAACGGCGGCAGTTTCTGCACCGTTTTCTGCGCCTGTCGGGCGCATTGGCGGTCACCTGCACCGCCCCCCGCCTGTTCGCCGCCACCCGCACCGAGATCAAGGCCGTGCGGGCCCACCGTCACGCCGAGCTCACCCGGGTGGCCTTCGATCTCAGCGGCCCGGTGGAACATCGCCTGTTCACCCTGGCCAACCCGGCGCGGGTGGTGATCGACTTCGCCGACGCGCGTGCCGCCCACCTGAACCTGGCGCCGACCCCGCCGATTCGCGGCCTGCGCTACGCGCCCCACGGCCACGGCGGCCTGCGGGTGGTGCTCGACCTGGCCAGTGCCGTGAAGCCGCGCAGCCTGCTGCTGCCGCCGGACGCGGGCCACCACGACTACCGCCTGGCCATCGACCTGACCCCGCCGGCACTGGCCGCCGCCGCGGTCCACACCGCGCCCAAGAGCGCCCTGCGCGACGTGGTGGTGGCCATCGATCCGGGACACGGCGGCAAGGACCCCGGCGCCATCGGCCACCACGGCACCCGCGAGAAGCATGTGGTCCTGGCCATCGGCCGACACCTGGCCGAACTGGTGGGCCGCCGCCACGGCATGCGCCCGCTGCTTATCCGCGACGGCGACTACTTCGTGCCCCTGGGCGAGCGGGTGCGCAAGGCCCGCACCCACCGCGCCGACCTGTTCGTCTCGATCCATGCCGACGCCTCGCCCTACCACTACGCCAAGGGCTCCACGGTCTACGTGCTCTCGGAGCACGGCGCCTCCTCCGAGGCGGCGCGGCTGCTGGCCAAGCGCCAGAATGAGGCGGACCGGGTGGCCGACGTCTCTCTCTCCGACAAGGGCCGGCTGCTGGCCTCGGTGCTGGTGGACCTGGAGCAGACCGCGACCTACGAATCCAGCGTGGCCCTCGGCCAGACCCTCAGCGACAGCATCGCCGGGGTGGTGCCGCTGCATTCGCAGCACGTGGAGCACGCGGCCTTCGCCGTGCTCAAGTCGCCGGACATCCCCTCGGTACTGGTGGAGACCGCCTTCATCTCCAACCCGGCCCAGGAGCGGCGCCTGCGCACGG
>CAZMMH010000137.1:0-6386 GCA_964567315.1 uncultured Gammaproteobacteria bacterium | reverse complement strand
AACGGCGCTCGCCGGGGCCGTTGCGCACGGAACATGTGAGCTCGCGCCACCACCGGGCACGGCGAACGCCCGCTTCTCACCCACGCCAATTCGTGACCTGGTTAACAATCCCAGCCGACTCTCCCCCAATCCCGATATGGGTGCTATGCTCTTCGGGGCGGCTGGCACGCTGCGTGCTTGATAATAAATGCCAAAGCGCCATTTCTGCCAAAGCGCCGGTCGCCGCAGTCAAAAAAAATCGGGAACGGCTTGGCGCAAACCACCAAGGGCATGCTTTCAGAATCAATTGAGACGATCGGGAGATCCAAAATGAAAAAGATGCAACAGGGCTTCACCCTCATCGAGCTGATGATCGTCGTGGCGATCATCGGTATCCTCGCCGCCATCGCCATCCCGGCCTACCAGGACTACACCATCCGCGCGCAGGTGAGTGAAGGCCTGAGCCTGTCGGCCGCCGGCAAGACCGCCAACGCCGAGTTCTGGAGCGACAAGGGCCACTTCCCGCTCAACAACAAGTCCGCCGGCATGGCCGCGTCCACCAGCATCGACGGCAAGTACGTCTCCAGCGTGAACACCGTCAACGGCCTGGTCACCATCACCTACAGCAAGAGCGCCCCGCAGAAGGCCAACAACCTGATCGACCAAAAGACCCTGACGTTGTCCGCATTCACCAGCGCCGGCAGCGTCAAGTGGACCTGTAAGGCGGGCGCCACCAACCCCGTCGCGAGCAAGTACCTGCCGTCCAGCTGCCGCTAATTGCGAAGCAGCACTCGACAGCAGTAAGAATGCAGGACCTGAGGCCCCGCCCCGTGCGGGGCCTTCTTTTTTCGTCTCTCCGCGCCGGCCTTTCTTCCGTGTCATTGACCAAACCCCGCAATCGCGACACGATAGCCGGAGCGCCAACGCCTGACCTCTCTTGAGCGCGTGCCGCGACCACACAGCAAGGATCACCGTGTCTTCCTCGCCTGCGCAGCCGATAATCCAGCGTCAAACTGCCCTGTTTTGCCTGCTGGCCCTGGCGGTCGGCCTCGCCATCTACCTGCCAGGCGCCCACGGCGGCTTCCTGCTCGACGACTACGTCAACCTGGTCAACAACCCCGCCCTGCATGTCACCAGCCTGCGCTTCGACCAACTGACGGCGGCCGCCTTCTCCTCGGGCTCGGGCCCGCTGGGGCGCCCACTGAGCATGTTGAGCTTCGCCCTCAACGAGTATTTCTGGGGCCCCGGCCCCTACTCGATGAAGGCGACCAACATCGTCATCCATCTGGTGAACGGCGCCCTGCTCTACCTGTTGACGGCGTTGTTGCTCAGCGCCTACCGCCGCCGCTTTGCGCCGTCGGCCGAATTGCGGTCACTGCAGTGGATCTCCGTCACCGTCGTCGCCGCTTGGGTACTGCTACCGCTCAATCTCACCGGGGTGCTGTACGTCATCCAACGTATGACCAGCCTCTCCGCCACCTTCGTCCTGGCCGGCCTGGCGCTGTACGTCTACGCCCGCCTAAGACTGTTGGATGGTGTCCGCACCCTTTGGCTACTCTGGCTGGCAATTGTGCTGTTCGGCGGTCTCGCAGTCCTGGCCAAGGAATCCGGCGCCCTGCTTCCGGTATACGCGTTCGTGGTTGAACTGACGCTATTCCGTTTCGCCCACGACACCGGCAGAGGCTATGACTACCGGCTGTTCGTGCTCTTCGGCGTCCTGCTGGCGCTGCCTGCGGCCGTCGGCCTGTGGCATTACTTCCCCCATGGCCTCGATTTCCACGCCACACTCCCCCGCCGCAGCTTTTCTATGGCTGAACGCCTGCTAAGCGAACCGCGGGTACTGCTCGGGTACATCGACTGGGCGCTGCTGCCCAACCTGCACTCGCTCAGCCTGTATCACGACGACTACGTCGCCTCCTCGGGTCTGCTCCATCCGCCATCGACACTCCTGGCCATCATCGCCGTCGCAGCCTCGCTGGGTGTCGCTGCATGGCAGCGCAACCGGCGCGCCCTGCTGAGCCTCGGCATCCTGTGGTTCTTCGCCGGCCACCTGCTCACGGCCTCGGTGTTCAACCTGGAACTGGCCTACGAGCACCGCAACTATCTGCCTTCGTTCGGCCTGCTGCTGGCACTCTTCTCCCTGCTGCTGGAGCGCCCCCAACGGTTGCCCCGCGCCCGGAGGATCGCGGCGGTCTGCCTGATCGGCATCTATGCAGCGATCACGGCGGCACGCGTGCACCAGTGGGCAAACCCCATACGCTTTGCGGAAATCTCCGCCGCCGAACATCCCAACTCGCCCCGCGCGACCTACGTTTTGGGTCGCACCTATGCGGTGCTGGTAACGGGCGAGAGTTCGCCTTTTCTTCCTCTTGCCAACGCCGCGCTGGAGAAGGCGGCGCGCGCTCCCGGCGCGAGCATCCTGCCCGAACAGGGCCTGATCATCACGAACGCCCAGCACGGCCAGCCATTGAAGAATGCCTGGTGGACGAGCATGCAAAAGAAGCTGTTGCTCCACCCCCTGACGGCCCAGGACCTTGCGGCTCTCGACTCACTGGTTTGGTGCGAGATGCGCAAATTCTGCCAGTTGCCGAAGGAGAAGATGATCCGAACCTTCGGCGTAGCCTTGCGGCGAAATCCCGACAAGCCAAAGCTGTTGGCGGTCTTCACCAACTATGCACTCAACGTCCTCCACGACTATGCCGGTGCGCGGGCGCTGGCCGCCAAGGCGATACAGCTTGACCCGAAGAATCCACAGTACCGGATCAACCTGTTCAGGATCGAGGTGTTCCTGCGACGCTTCGGCGACGCTCGGGCCACGCTGAACCGCGTACGCGCGATGAATCGTTTCGGAGCCCTGGACACTGCCATCGCTGCTATGGAGCGGCGCCTGCACGATGCGAAAAAGCTCGTCGCCACGCCCTCCGCAGAGGCAAAGCGGCAAGCGGGGCCGACACCGGACTCGGCGGGAGGCAACTGATGCGTGTTAAAGATGCCGGCGCGCTGCGGCCACGCGCCATCACCGCGGGCCCTGCCATCGCCTTCGTTACGGTGCTGCTTGCAGCCTGGGTGGTTTATCGGCCGGGATTGCACGGTTCATTCCTGTTCGACGACTGGGGCAACCTGCCGGTGCTGGGGAACCACGGTCCGATCAGGAACTGGCATGCCCTGATCTCCTATCTCCTCGGAGGGATCGCCGGACCGACCGGCCGCCCGGTGGCGCTGCTCAGCTTCCTGCTCGATGCCCAGAACTGGCCGGCCCCAGCCGAACCGTTCAAGTACACCAATATTCTGATCCACCTCCTCAACGGCAGCCTGCTCGCTTGGCTCACGTATCGACTGCTGAACGCACTCTCCTACGCTCCCAAAGTGGCGGCCTGGACGGCGGTGGTGTCCGCGGGCATTTGGATGCTGCACCCATTGTTTGTCTCGACGACGCTGTTCGTGGTTCAACGGATGGCGATGCTGGCGACCACTTTCGCCCTCGGCGGCATGCTGGCCTATCTCTTTGGCCGGGAACACCTGGCACAAAAACGCCTTGTTAGCGGTTACCTGTGGATGAGCCTCGGCCTCGGCGGCGGCACACTTCTCGCCACCCTCTCCAAGGAAAACGGGGCGCTGTTGCCGTTCCTAGTGCTGATTCTGGAAAGCGTAGTCCTGCAGCACGGACAGAGCCGCTGGCGACTTCAGACGGCGACACCAGGCTGGCGCGTCTGGCAATGGCTGTTCCTGCGCCTGCCGAGCGCCGCCGTACTCGGCTATCTGTTGCTCAAGGTGCCTTCCCTGTGGAGCGCCCACGCGGGCGGCACACGGGCGTTTACACCCCTGCAACGCCTGCTGACCGAGCCGCGGGTGGTGGTCGAATACCTTTATTACCTGCTCATCCCGCACGCGCACACGGCCGGCCTTTTCAACGACGACGTCACCGCCTCCACCAGCCTGCTCCACCCGTGGACGACCCTGCCGGCGCTGATCGTCGTTCTTTCGCTCCTGGGACTGGCATGGTGGGCCAGGGCCCGCCATCCCTTGCTCGCCTTTGCCATCCTCTTCTATTTCGCGGCACAGCTTGTCGAATCCACGCTGGTCCAGCTGGAACTCTACTTCGAGCACCGCAACTACCTGCCGGCATTGTTTCTTCCGCTGCCGCTGGCGCTCTGGCTGACCACCGGCAAGGGCCTGCGTCCCCGCGGGCGCGCCCTCGCCAGCACCGGGATACTGCTGGTGCTCGCCGCCTTTACCTTCGCCCGCGCCACACTCTGGGGCCACCCGTTCGAACAGGCGGCCGTTTGGGCGCGAACCGCCCCGGACTCGCCACGGGCGCAGACCACCTTCGCCCTGCACCTGATGAGCCGCCACGACTTCGCGGCCGCGGCGGCGGTACTTGAAAACGCCGCCCGCCGCCGTCCCGCAAACGAGATGATTCAGCTCAACCTGCTGAGTGCCGCCTGCCACCTCGGCGGCGTCACAAGTGAGCAGCTGGCTGCCGCAAACCGCGCATTGCGTCACACCCATACGGGCGCGACTGTGGCATACAACAGCGTTGGAAAGTTCATTGGCAGCTACAGCACCGGTGGCTGCCGTGGCCTCGGGCCGCAGCAGCTGAACGAACTGATTCAATCGGCCATGGACAACCACAATATTCGGCCAAGGGACATCTGGCTGCAGAACATGTTGGTGCTGCGTGGGCGGTTGCGTATGATCACCGGACACCCTGCGGAGGCGTTGGAACTGTTCGAAAAGGCATTGCGGCTGCACCCGCGCCCGGATATCGCCCTGGTGACGGCGGCAATGCTCGGCACTTACGGGCACGCCGACCTCGGGGTACGTATCATCGACTTCTACCGGGGGCTGCCGCCCCCCCAGAAGGTGCGGGTTGTTTCGACCAAGGGCATGGCCCGGGCCCTGTCCATCTGGCTGCAAGACTCCGGATACTACCGGAAGGAAATCGCAAGGGTTCGCGGCATCCTGGCCAGGGAAGCGGAGGCAGCGAAGGCCCCGCGGGCAAGCGCCGACGCGCCGGCGAAGTAAGAGGGAACAAGGGTTTGTCCCATGGCAGTTGAAACAGAAACGGTCACCGTAGTCCTGCCGGCGAAGAACGAAGCGCGGTCGCTCGCATCCGTGGTCCCTTTGATCCGCACGGTGCTGCCCGAAGCGGAGATCATTGTCGTTGACGACGGCTCCACCGATGACACAAGGGACGTGCTCGCGGGCCTCGACGTCACGGCAATCCACCACCCCTACTCCATCGGCAACGGCGCGGCCATCAAGTCCGGCGCACGCGCGGCCCGCAGCGACGTCATCGTCTTCATGGACGCGGACGGCCAACACGATCCGCGGGACATTCCGCTACTGCTGGACACCCTCGCTGGCGGCTTCAAGATGGTGGTCGGCGCCCGCGGCAACACCTCACAGGCAAGCGTCGGCCGCCTGTGCGCCAACAAGACCTACAACCGGCTGGCAAGCTGGATCACCGGGCATGAGGTCCGCGACCTCACGTCGGGCTTCCGCGCCGTCCGCCGCAAGCAGTTTCTCGAATTTCTTTTCCTGCTGCCCAATGGCTTCTCCTATCCCACCACCATTACCATGGCTTTCTTCCGCAGCGGCTATCCGACCGCCTATGTGGATATCCATGCGCGCAAGCGTGAGGGGAAGAGCCACATCCGGCCACTGCGGGACGGTCTGCGCTTCCTGCTCATCATCTTCAAGGTAGGCACACTTTATTCGCCGCTGAAGGTCTTCACCCCGGTGAGTGCCCTACTGTTCGTCACCGGCCTGGTGTACTACCTGCATACCTACTTCACGTCATCGCGCTTCACCAACATGGGTGCCCTGATGTTCACGACTTCGATCGTCGTCTTCCTGATCGGCTTGGTCTCCGAACAGATCACGGCACTCATCTACCAGCGGCGGGACCCCGAGTAGCCGACCGGGCCCGTCGGCCGGGCCACCCCCGTTTGTCCGACGCCCCAGGCAATCGCCCACCGCGCACCGACCGGAACCCGGTCACACGCCGCGCCTCCCCAAAACCAGCGCCGTTGACGAAAGGCGGCGCCCTACCTATATTGTTCGGAACTTCCGAACGAAATCGCCATGCCGAACCTATTGAGCGGACTGATCACCTCGAAGACGAGGATCCGAATCCTGATGCGGCTGTTCCTCAACCCGGCGCGGCAGGCCTATGTGCGTGAATTGGCGGCGGAATTCGGCATGTCGCCGAGCCAGGTGAAGGACGAACTGGATCAGTTAAAGGCGGCCGGACTGGTCTCCGACGAAAAGCAGGGGCGTCAGATCAATTTCCGCGCCAACACGGACCACGCGCTCTTTCCGGAGCTGCAGTCGATGGTGAAGAAGGCCTTGGGCATGGACCGGATCCTCGACAGCATCATCGACCGGCTGGGCGACCTGGAACT
>CAZMMH010000136.1:0-6417 GCA_964567315.1 uncultured Gammaproteobacteria bacterium | reverse complement strand
TGGGGGCTGCGCCTGCGTTTGGAGGAGGCGCCGGCCGATCCGGACTACCCGCTGGACGCGGAGGGCTATACCTGTTTGGCGCTGCTCAGCCGCGGCATCGCCGCCGACCTGGAGAAGGCCGCCGCCCACGGCGCGAGCGGGGTAAGTGATATCTTCGAACTTTCCGTCAACCAGCGACGCCTGCGGATCGCCATGCTGCGCTCCCCGGGCGGCGCCCTTTGTGAGCTGATTGATCCATCATGAACAGACGCTTCGTAGACTTGAGCATGACCATTGAAGAGGGCATGCAGACCTTTGCCGCCTACTGGCATACCTTCGTCGAAATCACCCAGTTGGGTCGCCACGGGATAGAGAACCGCGAGACGCGCAAGCTGACCCTGGGCACTCACACCGGTACCCACCTCGATGCTCCACGCCACTTCATCCCAGGCGGCGAGACGGCGGAGAATCTGCCCCTGGAACAGCTGGTGGGCCCGGCGACGGTGGTGGACTTTTCCCACGTCGCGGACTTCGCGGAGATCGACGTCGCGACCCTGGAGCAGGCGGTTGGTGGCCGCCCGGTGGAGCGCCTGATCGTGCGCTTCGACTGGGACCTGCAGCTGGGTAAGGCCCGCTATTACTCGGACCACGCGTTCTTTTCCGAGGACGCCTGCCGTTGGCTGGTGGAACACGGCTGCCGGGTGCTGGCCCTGGACACGCCCCAGCCGGACAACCCGAAGAACGGCCGCAACGGACCGAAGGATGCGCCCAACCACAAGATATTGCTCGGCAACGGCGTCATCATCGTCGAGTACCTGGTCAATATCCGCGAGCTGCGGGCACCGGTGGTCGAACTGGTGGTGGCGCCGTTGAAGATCCGTTCCGGCGATGGTGCACCGGTGCGCTGCTTCGCCATCGTGGAAGAGCTCGCCGATGCGTGACGAGTATCTCCGTTGGCTGCGTGACTGGTTCGGCGCCCGGGCCCAACTGCCTGATGGCGCCGATGAGATGAACTACTTTGATGCGGGCTGGATCGATTCGTTCGCCGTCATCGAGCTGGTGGAGGATCTGGAGAACGCGTTCCACGTGCGCCTCGGCGAACACCATTTTCAGGACCGCCGTTTCGTCACCCTCGCCGGCCTGGCGGAGATGCTCGACGAAATGGTGCAGCAGGGCTGATCGTCGCCGGATGGCCCGTGCCGCGGCATCCGCAGTCGCGAAACAGAAGGGGCATGCATTGAACAGCCGTTTTCACTACCGCTTCGCCGACCTGGAGGCTGCGCTGCACCGTCTCGGCCTGCGGCCCGGGGACACCGTGTTCGGCCACAGCAATCTGGGTTTCTTCGGCATTCCCGCCGAGGGACGCGACCAGGCGACGATCTGCGCCGGGGTGCTGGAGGTCTTCCAGCGCGTGCTCGGCGACCAGGGTACGCTGGTGGTGCCCACCTTCAGCTATTCCTTTCCCCGCGGTGAGCCGTTCGATCCGGCCGCGACGCCCTCGACCTGCGGCGTGTTCACCGAGTACGTCCGCCGTCTGCCGCAGGCGCGGCGCTCCCTGGATCCGATCGTCTCCGTGGCGGCCGTCGGTGCGCGCGCTGAGGAGCTGACCGCCTCCCTGTCGGACAACAGCTACGACGAGAACAGCTTCTTTGCCCGCTTCCTGCGGGCAGAAGGGCGGATCTGCAACATGAACCTGGACGCCGGCTCCACCTTCATCCACTACGTGGAGCGGATGCTGCAGGTGCCTTATCGCTTCGACAAGCGCTTTGCCGGGACCCTGCTGCTCGACGGCGAGGCGCGTCCCGCGAGTCAGACCATCTGGGTCCGTTACCTCAGCTCCGATGACACCGTGGCCGAATTCACCCAGTTCGACACCCTTGCCCGGTCCCAGGGGCTGTTCCGCGAAGAGCCGGTGGGGCGTGGCGCCGTGGGCCTGATCGATGCCTCTGCGGTGGTCGAGCTGATCCGCACGACCCTGCCGGCAAGGCCCTGGTTCCTGACCCGCGCCGGGCTCACCGGCAGCGTGCCGAAACTGATTCCCGAGGAACCGTGAACATGTCCGTTGGCGAGGAGATGTACCGCTGGGCCTGTGAGCTCTTTCCCATAAACCGTAGCATCACCGGTGAGGGAGTCCGCCAGACACTCGCCTATCTGCAGGGGCTGTTACCGGGGTTGGAGGTCAATGCGGTTCCGTCGGGCACGCCGGTGTTCGACTGGTCCGTGCCGCAGGAGTGGAGCGTGCGTGACGCCTACATCGCCGACGAGGACGGGCGGCGGCTGGTGGATTTCCGCGAGCACAACCTGCACCTGGCAGGCTATTCGGTGCCGGTGGATACGTGGTTGACCCTGGAGGAACTGCAGCCGCATCTCTATTCGCTGCCGGATCAGCCGGATGCGATTCCCTATGTCACCTCCTACTACGCGCCGCGCTGGGGTTTCTGTCTCAGCGATAGACAGCGCCGTGAGCTGCGGCCCGGCCGTTATCACGTGGTGGTCGACAGCACCCTGGCGCCGGGCGAACTCAACTACGCCGAGTTGCTGTTGCCGGGCGAGAGCGAGCAGGAAATCCTGCTGTCGACCTACGTCTGTCACCCGTCGATGGCGAACAACGAGCTCTCCGGGCCGGTAGTGACCACGGCCATCGCCCGCTGGCTGGCGGAGTCGCCACGGCGCTACAGCTATCGGATCGTCTTCATCCCGGAAACGATCGGTTCGCTCACCTATCTCAGTCGCCACTGGCAGGCGATGCGGGAACGGACTGTTGCCGGCTATGTGCTTACCTGCATCGGTGACGAGCGGCGCTATTCCTACCTTCTCAGCCGCCGCGGCGACACCCTGGCCGACCGTGCCGCGCTGCACGTGTTGCAGCACGTGGTCGGGGATTTCGACCGTTACAGCTTTCTCGAACGCGGCAGCGACGAGCGCCAGTATTGCAGCCCCGGAATAGATCTTCCGGTGGGTTCGATCATGCGCTCGAAATATGCGACCTACCCCGAATATCACACCTCGCTGGACGATCTGACGCTGATTTCCGCCGCCGGCCTGGAAGGTGGCTACGACATCGTGCGCCGCACCCTCGAGTTGCTGGAGGCCAACCGGACCTATCGCTGCACCGTTCTCGGCGAGCCCCAACTCGGGCGGCGCGGCCTCTATCCGACGTTGAGTACGCGAGACACGAAAAAGCAGGTCGCGGCGATGGTGGACCTGATTGCCTACGCCGACGGCGGCCGCGATCTGCTGGATGTCGCCGAAACCATCGGCCGCTATGCGGGCGACCTTATTCCCATCGCCACCCGCCTGCACCAGGAGGGGCTGCTGGCATTCGAAGGGGAGTGAGCAATCCCGGCTGGGACCCCCCATGGCGCAGGGGAGGGGAGCCGGGGATAGACGGCGCTGGCGGATGCCGTGTCGGAGCCCGTCAGTTGCCGCGAGGCGACTGGATCCTGCGGCGGCGATGCCCGGGCTCGGGAAGTTGGTGGAGCCGAGGGGGATCGAACCCCTGACCTTCGCATTGCGAACGCGACGCTCTCCCAGCTGAGCTACGGCCCCATTTTGTGCGCGGGTGAATATACCACATCGACGGCACAGCGAAATACCGGCTGCGACGGTCTTGCCGCGCACGCCGCCGCCGCGGTTCAGCGTCCCTGCTTGCGGATCATCTCGCGCTGGATGCTCAGGACCAGTTGGGCGATGCGGTTGGCCGCCTTGGGTGTCAGGTTGACGAAGCGCGCGCCGATGCGCGGATGGCCGCTACGGGGCTCTTCGCCGAGGTTGCGGATCTCCACCTCGCAGTGCAGCGGCTCGCCGTCCGGCATGCTGAGCGCGCAGGCGAGCACGCTCCCGGCGCGGAACGGCACCGCGCCCTCGCTGATGACGGCACAGATACCGCCCTGGGAGATGTCGAACAGGTGGCCTTCCGCCACCATGCGTTCAAGTATGTCCGGGACCACTTCCTGCTGATCCCGGCCGCGGGCGGGCGGGCGCAGGCGTACGCTCACCGGCTGGCCCATGCTCGGCTGGGCGCGGAAGTAGGCGCGCATCTGGTGGTATTCGATGCTCTTGGGGAAGGGCAGGCGGTAGAAGGCGACGCCGCCTTCGGAACCGGCCGAGACCAGGCGTCCGGAGAAGTGGATGTCGACCCCCTTGAGGCGGGCGCGCACCTGCAGGCGCCGGCCCTTGAGCAGGGCCTTGTGCCCGGCGACGGGGGTCAGTTCGTCGAGCAGGATCAGGTCCCGCTCGGCGTCGGCCTCGAGAATCGCGCTGTTGAAGGGTTCGCGGCTGGAGGGGAGGCGGACGCTGACCAGGCTGCGGGTTTCGATCAGGCGCCGCAACAGGCCGAGGATCCGCGCCCGGTTGGTGACCGTTTCGCCTTTCTTCTGGTATTCGTGCGGGGTGCCGGGTTGGTCTTTTGAGACTGCCATGTCGTCCGCGGATTGGCCGTTCGAGCGGGCTATTCTAAAGCGTTTGCGGCGCCCGCCGCCAACACGGCGGCCTCAGGCGCGGGCCAGGCTGCGTCCCGGCAATGAGTTGCCGGTGTGTCCTTTGGGATCGTAGACGCGACCCTGGCCGCCTTGCCCGTGGAGGATCTCCAGGGCCCGCTGCATGTGCTGGCGGCTGAGGTCGATGACCCCGCCGTTGACCTGGTTCTGGTCGCGGCAGCGGGCGAGGGTGGTGAGGATTTCATCCCAGTGGCCGCGCATGGCGCCGGTGGAATCGCACCAGTCGAGGCACTGCAGCATCGCCTCGCCATCGTTGGCGTAACCGGCCGTGGCGAGCAGCTGCTGGCGGGCCGCCTCGTGGCGGTCGAGCTTGTGTACCAGTGCCTCCTTGCTTGTCGCCAGCGGCTCCAGTGCGGCGATTTCGCGGCGCGCCAGGGCGTCGCGTTCGTCGGCCAGGGCGGCGAGCAGGGCGCTGCCGTCCACCTGCATGGAGGCGAACAGGCGCAGCAGTGCGTTGCGGCAGTCGAGGCGCGACAGGGCCATGGCGGTTTACCCCAGGTTGCGTTCGAATTTGAGCAGCTTGTCGGCGACCCGCCCCGGATCGACCTGGTAGCTGCCGTTCATGATCGCTTCGCGGAAGGCGGCCACCTTGCCGCTGTCCACGCTCGGCAGATCCGACAGGGTGTTCTCCAGACTCTTCAGCCGGCTCGCCGTGTCCGTCAGGGTCACGGTGTCGCCCGCCGCCTGGGAGTCCGCGGCCTTGCCCTGCGCATCGCCGTTGCGCTCGGCCTTCTCCTGCCGTGCGGTTCCCGCCTTTGGCGTCTGCGGTGCGCCTAGTCCATTGATTTCATTGCTCATATTAAAGTCCCTCGAAGCACGCTATGCGGGTTCCTCGCACATATTGTCGGCCGTCAGCGGAAATCCTTTAGGAAAAACTTACATACCTTTAAAGATCCACCCTGACCGTCCCAGGGGCGGTGATGGTGCCCTCGACCACACGCCTGGACGAACTGTTGCGGACACCGATGCGGTCGCCGCGGGCCCCGTCGGCCATCGCCGTACCCTTGGCCCGGACCTCGAGGGCGCCCGCGGAGGCGGTGATCGTCACCTGGTCGCCCCGGCGGACCGCCAGTGGTTGCCGCAGCATACTGGGCGTGAGTACCGTGCCCACCCGGACCGAGCGCAGCATCACCAGGCGTTTGACCTGGTCGAGCGAGGTGAAGTAGCCGCGGCCGAGGCTGGCCACGTCGGCCTGACTCACCTCGACATCGTCGGGGCGGACGGCCTGGCCCCGGCGTAGCGAATTTGCTGCGATTACAATATTACCATAGGCATGCAGGCGGGCCCCGACGTTGACGCTCCAGGGGGCCGAACCCTCGCAGTGCACGCTCACGGTGGTGGCGCCGGTGAGGGTACGGCCGGGGGCGAAGGCGGCGTCCAGGGGGCGGTCGCAGGCCGGCAGGCGCAGACGGTTGTCCAGGTAACCCACCTCGACGGATACCTTGCCGGGGAAGTGGCCCTGGGCCTGGGCGACGAGGAAATCGTTGACCGCCTGACGGATGGTGTCCAGGTTCTGGAAACCGGCGCCGTGGGCGGCGGAGGCGAGCAGGCCGGCAGCGGCGAGCAGGAGGGCGCGCAGCCAACGGGCGGCGGCCGCCGGGCGGCGGTGGGTGCAGACGGGCATGTTTGCTGACATGATGTGGCCTCTCCCGAGCTTGTCCGGGCGCGGCAGGCGGCGTCAGAAGGCCGTCACCCGCGCTGTTCCTGGTGACTATGTTGCAAGGAGCATGCCTGCTATGCTGCTCAAGGTCTCTCGCGCGGAGACGATAATCTCGTGGTATCGAGCATAAATATATAAATGGTGGAGGCGGTCCCATGGCGGGTGTTCTCGATAGCGTCAATCAGCGCACACAACTGGCGGGCCACAACCGTCTGGAACTGCTGCTGTTCCGTCTCGGCGGCCGCCAGCGTTTCGGCATCAACGTGTTCAAGGTGCAGG
>CAZMMH010000135.1:0-6488 GCA_964567315.1 uncultured Gammaproteobacteria bacterium | reverse complement strand
CTGATCCACGCCGGCGCCGGCGGTGTCGGCCACGTGGCCATCCAACTGGCCAAGGCCGCCGGGGCCGAGGTGATGACCACCGTCAGCGACCAGGCCAAGGCCGACTTCTGCCGCGAACTGGGCGCCGACCAAGTGGTGCTCTACCCGGAGACCGACTTCGCCAAGGCGGCCCTCTCCTGGACCCATGGCGGCGGCGTGGACGTCGCCTTCGACACGGTCGGCGGCCACACCTTCGTGGAGAATTTCGGCGCTGTGCGCATGTACGGCGACCTGGTCACCCTGTTGCAGCCGGGACCCGAGGTCGACTGGAAGGTGGCGCGCCTGCGCAACCTGCGCATCAGCCTGGAGCTGATGCTCTCACCCATGTATTACAACCTGCCCGAGGCCCAGTTGCACCAGGCCTGGATTCTCGAACAGTGCGCGCAGCTGTTCGACGGCGGCCGCCTGGCGCTGCACGTGGAGCGCAGCCTGCCCCTGGCCGAGGCCGCCGAGGCCCACCGCCTGCTCGAACAGGGCCACGGCCGCGGCAAGATCGTCCTCACCATGGACTGAACGCGATGGGTGCCCTCGCCCTGCTGCTGGCCCTGGCCACGGCCGCCCCGATGGTGGGACCGCCCACCGATGCCAGCCAACTGCCCATCGGCCTGACCGCGACCACCGCCCTGGTCCCCGGACAGCGGCAACTGCCCCTGCATGCGATCAAGCTGCCGCCCGGCTTTCGCATCCAGGTGCTGGCGCGGGTACCCAGTGCCCGCGGCATGGCCATGGACGACGCCGGCACCCTTTACGTCAGCACCCGTGGCCGCGGCGAGGTCTACGCCCTGCCCAAGGCCCTCGGCCCCGAGCCGCCGAAACCGCAGCTGCTGCTGGACGGGCTCGACCTGCCGGAGGGCCTGGCCTTCCACGACGGCGCCCTGTACGTCGCCCAGCACAGCAAGATCGTGCGCTTCGACGCCATCGCCCAACACCTGCAGGCGCCGCCGAACGGGCGTTTCGTCGCCGCCCTGCCCGAGCCGAGGAGCAACGGCTGGCGGCGCATCGCCTTCGGCCCCGACGGCCTGCTCTACGTCGAAATCGCGGCCCCCTGCGACGTCTGCCGCAGCACCGGCTTTGCCCACATCGAACGCATGCGCCCCGACGGCTCGCAGCGCGGGGTCTTTGCCACCGGCATCCGCAACGTCGGCGGCATGGCCTGGGACCCGCGCGACCACACTCTCTGGTTCTCCGACGAGGGCGCCGACTTCCTCGGCCCGGACCGGCCCTTCGACGAGCTCAACCGCGCGCCGGCCGCGGGCCTCTTTTTCGGTTTCCCCTTCTGCGAGGGCGGCGCGCCGGACCCGACCTACGGCGTCGGCCGCGACTGTGCCGACTTCACCCTGCCCGCGTTCCGCTTCCCGCCCCACTCCACCCCGCTCGGCCTGACCTTCCTGGGCAACAAGGGCTTCCCTCCGGGCTACCGCAACCAGCTGTATGTGGCCCTCAGCGGCTCCTGGGCAGTGCGGCGGCCGGTGGCGGGCGGGATCTGGCTGCTGGGCACCGGTGATGGACGGGTGCGCGACCGGGAGGTGTTCGCCAGCGGCTGGCGTGACAACGACGGGGTATGGGGCCGTCCCAGCGCTCTGCTGGCGGCGCCGGACGGCAGCCTGCTGGTCTCGGACCCCCTGGCGGGGGCGATCTACCGGATCTGGTACGCCGGCCGCTGAGCGGCCGCCGGGCGGGCCTCAGTCGCGCTCGAACAGGGCGATCGACTCTACGTGGGCGGTGTGCGGGAACATGTCCATCACCCCCGCCTTGCGCAAGCGGAAGCCATGGCTGCGCACCAGTTCGCCGGCGTCGCGGGCCAGGGTCGCGGGGTTGCAGGAGACGTAGACCAGGCGCCGCGCGCCCAGCTTGGCCAACCGCGGCAGCACCTCCAGGGCCCCCGCCCGCGGCGGGTCGACCACGATCTTGTCGAAGCGCCCGGCCAGCCAGGCCGGCGTCGCGTGGGCCTGGAACAGGTCGGCGACGTGGAAATGGGCGTTGACGATGCCGTTGTGCTCGGCGTTGGCCTGGGCGCGGGCCACCAGCTCCGCGTCACCCTCGACCCCGTGCACCTCGGCCACCCGCCGCGCCAGCGGCAGGGTGAAGTTGCCGAGGCCGCAGAACAGATCGAGGACCCGGTCGCCGGGCTGCAGGTCAAGCAGCTCCAGGGCCAGCGGGATCATCTTGCGGTTGATCGCGGCGTTGACCTGGGTGAAGTCCGTAGGCCGGAAGCGCAGCTCCACGTCGTAGTCGTCCAGGCGATAGGCCAGGGGCGCGGCGTCGTGGTCGAGGGGTGCCGCCGTTTCCAGGCCGCCTGGCTGCAACCAGACCTGCACGGCGTGCGCGGCGCCGAATGCGCGCAGGGCCGCCAGGTCCGCATCGCCCAAGGGTTCCAGGTTGCGGAACACCAATGCGGTGGTGGCGTCGCCCACCGCCACCTCGATCTGGGCGATGCGATCACGCAGCGCGAGACCGTCGATGAGGGCCGCCAGGGCCTCGATCCTTTCGCCCACCGAGGGGTGCAGCACCTCGCAGCGGGTCAGCTCAGCGAGGTAGGGGCTGCGCTTCTCCCGAAACCCGACCAGCAGCCTGCCCTTCTTGATCACGTAGCGAACGCCGAGGCGCGCCTTGCGCCGGTAGCCCCAGAGGGGCCCGCCGAGCGGCGGCAGCACCTCCTCCGGCTCCACGCCGCCCAGGTGCTGGAAATCATCCAGCAACACCTGCTGCTTGGCGCGGATCTGCGCCCCGCCCTCCATGTGCTGCAGGCTGCAACCGCCGCAGATGTTGAAGTGGGGACAGCGTGCCTCGACCCGGTCGACCGAGGGCTCCAGCACCTCGACCACCTCGCCCTCGTCGTAACGGCGCTTGCGCTTCAGGTAGCGGAACATGACCCGCTCCCCCGGCAGGGCGCCGTCGACGAACACGGCCTTACCCTCGAGGTGGGCGACGCCGCGGCCCTCGTGGGTCAGCGATTCGATCACGGTCTCCACCGGCGTGGCCGGCAGCGGTTTGCGTTTCCTGGACATGCGGCGTTGGGGGCAAGCGGATTCGGGACGCGGAAATATACCCCAAACCCCCGGTGGGCGCACGGCGCCCGGAAGATGGCGGGGCCGGCCGCTGCCGGCCCCGCCGAGGGATGCACCGTCGCCTATTTCTGGCGCCAGCCGCCGTCGGCATCCTGATACCACCAGCCGGAGTGCGCATTGCTCACCCAGCGCTCGGCGAAGGTGCGGCGGATCTGGCTCACCCACTCCGGGTGGCCGTTGGCGTTGGCGATCTCGCGGTAGAGGGCCTCGCGGTCGCGGTTCTCGTCCGCCACCAGCTGGGCGACCCGGTTGCGGTCGCGCAGCCCGACCTTGGCGTTGTCGCGCACGGTGATCAGGGCGTCGCGGGTCAGCCCCACGGCACCGCTGGAATAGAACGGCGCCAGTTGGGCGAAGCGCTCGCGCATGCTCGCCTCCAGGCTGCGGATCGCCGGGGTGTCGACATTGAAATTGACCCCGGCCGCTTCCGCCGGCGGCACCAGCCACTCCAGGGTGGCGCGCGCCACATGGGCGAAGGCGTCGCCGATGCTCGAGGTGGGGGCCGGCTGCGCGGCGGGTGCCGGCGGCTGGGCCGGCGTCTCCCCGGGGGCCGTCGGTGGCTTGGACTGCTGATCGCCCCAGACCCGCTGAATCACCTTGTCGGCGGCCTTCTCCGCCGCGGCGGCGGGAAAATAGACGTTGATGGTGACGCAGGCCATGAGGGTCAGCGGCATGAGCAGTGCGGTGGTGAGTTTGGCGCGTCGCATAAGACTGGTCCTTCCCCTTGATTACCAACTCTATGGATTCTAGCTTGCCTGCCCGCTTGCGGCGACGCTTGGCATCAACGTACCACCGGCCCCTGGCTGTGGGTCGTCGCCACCAGACGCGCCACCAGTTCGTTCCAGTCCACCTCGCGGACGAAACCGATGACGTCGATCCGCGGCAGGCCGCCGCCCTTGACGATGTAGTAGCCGTTCTGCGCCGGCGCCACGCCGTTCATCTTGCAGACGCCGTGAACGAGCCGGCAGCTCAGCCCCAGCTTATCGTA
The DNA here is from genome assembly GCA_964567315.1 of uncultured Gammaproteobacteria bacterium. Lineage (GTDB taxonomy): Bacteria > Pseudomonadota > Gammaproteobacteria > CAZMMH01 > CAZMMH01 > CAZMMH01. The sequence continues at coordinate 2,396 of CAZMMH010000135.1, read as the reverse complement.
GGAGAACTCCTCGAACATGCCGAGGAAGGTCCGCGACAGAGCGCCGCCGACCCCGCTGCCGCCGATACTGGAGAGGTTCTCCACCGCCCGCTGGCTGATGCGGTGCACGCTGCGGTCGCCGGGTGTGGTGTAGAGCCGGGCGTCGAAGCTGGCCGGCGACCAGTCGCGCATCTCCAGCCCCGTCACCTCGCCGTCCAGGCTGCCGGTGATGCGGCCGAAGGAGAAGGTCCGCGTCAACTGTTCCAGATCCAGATGCCGCAGCTTCAGGTCGGCGTGCAGCACCGGCACCAGGCCGAAGGGCTGCTGCAGATCGAGATGATTCACGGTCACCTCGCCGCCGAAGGCCCGCACCAGCAACATGCCGCCGACGTCGATACGGCCGTCGTGGTAGCTCACGCTGGGGACCATGCCGGAGAGCTGGCCGGCCATGCTGGGCCAGCCCATGGCGTGGCTGACCGCCTCCATGGAGACCGGCGTCAGGTAGCCGCCCATGCGCCAGCTGGCGCTGGCACCGCCGAGGGGTGGCGTCAGCTGCAGCTGTTCCAACACCAGATTGCCGTCCAGCAGGGGGATGTGGGTGGTATCGACCAGGCGGTAGCCGTCGCCGACCCCGAGCAGGCCGATCCGGCCGGCACCGACCCGCAGCGCCAGCAGGTGCCCGCCCTGCCAACCGAGGCGAATCTCCCTCTCGCCGGGCTCCCCGCCCCAGACCCCGTGCAGCTGCACGTCGTAGGCACCGAAGCGGCCCTGGCCATCGTCCAGGTAGAGGTTGTGGGTATCGAGCGCCAGGCGGGTCGGCTGATCGTCCCGCACCGTGGCCTGCAGGCCGGCCTCGCCGGCCAGCTCCAGGTCCGAGAGTGCGGTGTGGTGCAGAAACGGCTGCAGGTAGACCGGATAGAGCTGTTTCAGGGACGCGGAGTGGGCCTGCAGCTGCAGCTCGGCGATATGCGGCTTGGCGTCGAGGCGCAGCTCGGCGCTGCCGCTCGCCTCGAGCACACCCGGCTGCCGCCACTGCCAACGTTCAAGCCGAAGCCGGCCCTCGGCCGGGGTCCACACGGCCTGCACGCTGCCCAGCAGCGAGTCTCCGGCGGGGGGCTCGAGGTAGACCGGGGCCAGGTAGAGACCGCCCTTGTGGACGCTCGTCTGCGCATCGATGCTCCAGGCGTCGCGACCGCGGCGCTCGCCCGTGAGCTGCAAGCCGGCGTCGAGCTTTTCGGCAGCGTGATTGCCGCTGGGGTCGGAAAAGGCGAGCCCATGGCTCTGCAGGCCGAGGCTGAAATGCGCGCCGGCCGCGCCGCTGCGGTAGTCGGCATCAAGGTCCAGGGCACCATCGGCAGTGAACCCCTTGGCCTGCGGCAGCGCCGCAACCACGGCTGCGGCCGCCAGCCCCTTGCCATGCAGTTGCAGCTGCAAGGCGCCCGGCGCCGCCGTGAGCCGTAGCGAAAGCCGACCCCTGAACAGGGGCACCTGTTGCGCGCTCAGCTGCAGGCGCGCCGTGCGGGTGTCGTAGCTCATGGCGACCGCAAACGGCTTGCCGTCGCTGAACGGCCCGCCGAGCCGTGCGCTGCCGTGAGCGCACTCCAGCCGCTGTGCCTGGAGGGATGCCTGGGGACAGTGCACCTCCAGCCCGGAAATGCTACCGGCATCACCGGGCAGCTGGGCCCGGGCAATACGCAGGACCGCGGCCGGCGCCCCCTTGGGCCGCAGGTCGAGGGTGAGCTCTACGCCGTGCAGGGCATAATCCGTGCCCTGCAGGTCGGGCAGCCGCAGCGACAACCGCTCCACCGCCGCCACCGGCCGCACCAGGCAGCTCAGCAACAGCAAAGCCACGACGCTGAAAAGGCGGCTGCTCATGGCCGGTATCCTGGTTCGGAAAATCAGTCCGCCGGAAACACCCCGGTGGAAAGATAACGGTCTCCGCGGTCGCAGATGATTGCAACGATCACGCCGTTCTCCACTTCCCGCGCCACCCGCAGAGCCACCGCCACCGCGCCGCCGGAGGAGATGCCGGCGAAGATCCCCTCGCGGGCGGCCAGCTCGCGGGTGACGTGCTCCGCCTCGTCCTGGGTGACATCGCCGATACGGTCGATATTCCGGTCGGTGTAGATCGTCGGCAGATAGGCCTCGGGCCAGCGGCGAATGCCCGGGATGCTCGCCCCCTCGCCCGGCTGCACGCCGACCACCTCGATCTTCGGGTTCACCTCTTTCAGGTAACGCGCGGTGCCGACGATGGTGCCGGTGGTGCCCATGGAGCTCACGAAGTGGGTGATACGCTGTCCGGTATCGCGCCAGATCTCGGGTCCGGTGCTTTCGTAGTGGGCCAGCGGGTTGTCCGGATTGGAGTACTGGTCCAGTACCTTGCCGCGGCCGTCGACCTCCATCTGCTTGGCCAGGTC
>CAZMMH010000134.1:0-6509 GCA_964567315.1 uncultured Gammaproteobacteria bacterium | reverse complement strand
CTGTGAAAGGCAAGGCAGAAGGCAGAAGGCAGAAGGCAGAAGGCAGAAGGCAGAAAAGCAAAGCTGACGTGCCGCGCCCCGCCAACGCCTGGAACGACTGGGCGGACTGGACTCCGACAAGGGCCGGACCGTATACCCACGAATGACACCCGCACAACCTTGAGAGTGGGAGGCAAGGCAGCAACTCCCACAAACCCCCTATACTTCACCCTCGTCGATCGTCTTTTTCCCTTCTGCCTTCTGCCTTCTTACTTCTGCCTTGCCCCCAAATGAACGACCAGGACCTCCTCCGCTACAGCCGCCAGATCCTCATGCCCCAGATCGGCATCGAGGGCCAGCAGCGGCTGCTCGGCTCCCGCGCCCTGATCGTCGGCCTCGGCGGGCTCGGCTCGCCGGTGGCCCTCTACCTGGCCGCCGCCGGGGTCGGTCACCTGGTGATCTCCGACCACGACACGGTGGAGGTCTCCAACCTGCAGCGCCAGTTGCTGCACCGCAACAAGGACCTGGGCCGGCCCAAGGCCGCCTCGGCCCGCGACACCCTGCTCGGCCTCAACCCGGGCATTCGGGTCGAGGCGATTCCCCACATGCTGGAAGGCGAGGAGTTGGCGGAGCAGGTGGCCGCCGCCGACGTGATAATCGACGCCAGCGACAATTTCGCCACCCGCTTCATGCTCAACGACGCCTGCGTGGCGGCGCACAAGCCGCTGGTCTCGGGCGCCGCCATCCGCCTGGAGGGGCAGGTCTCGGTGTTCCACAACGAGCGCGACGACAGCCCCTGCTACCGCTGCCTGTACAAGGACGAGGGGGAGCTGGAGGAGACCTGCAGCGAGAACGGCGTGCTGGCGCCGCTGGTGGGAATCATCGGCAGCGTGCAGGCGCTGGAGGCGATCAAGGTGTTGCTGGGGCTGGGCGAAACCCTCGGCGGACGCCTGCTGCTGCTCGATGGTCTGACCATGGAGTGGCGCAGCCTGAAGCTGCGCAAGGACCCGGCCTGCAACTGCGCCCACGGCTGAGCCGCGGCAGGACACCCCTCAGAGACGGCCCTGGAACCGCAGCCGCACGCGGCCGTGGGCATCGGCGGGACCGAGCCGGGCCAGGGCCTGGCGCAAGCCCTTCGACGCCCCCGGGCGCGTGCCGAGCCGGGCGTCGACGCGATAGCGGCCGTCGGCCTCCAGGCTCACGCTGCCGGCCAGGGCCAGCGGCCCGCCGCCATCCTCCAGGCGGCCGCCGATGCGCCCGTCATCGCCGGTATGGAAGTCCACCTTCAGCGCGCCGAGGTCGAGTGCCACCGGTGCGACCAGGCGCGCACCGCTCCAGACCACCGGCCCCTCGAGGCGCTGCAGCCTGTCCCCGCGCAGCACCAGCTCCGAGATGCCGAAATTGAGGGTGCCCGCGGCGGCGACCGGCAGGCCCGAAAGCCGGCGCGTCAACGTATCCGCCGGCAGCCGCCCCTGCAGCTCATGCAGGCTCACGCTGCCGTCCCGGGCCAGATCGACTCCGCTCTCCAGGTTGCCGTCCGCCAGGCGGCCGGCCAGGCGCCCGTCCAGGCGCCCGAGGAACAGCGACCACGGAGCGAGCCGCCAGCGCAACTCGCCGAAGGCAAGACCGTCCAGACGCAGGTCGCGGACCCGCCCGGTCCAGACCGTGCCTTCGATGCCGCCCGGGCCCACGGCCAATTGCGCCAACTGCGGCGGCAGATAGGCATGCGCCAGCGCGTACGCCCGGGCGGCGGGAAAGGTCGCCAGCAGCGCGACCAGATAGGTGCCAAGACCGAGGGCCAGGTAACCGAGCGCACGTTTCATGAACCGCCCAGCCCCAGACTGACCCGCACGTCCACCCGCCCCGCGGTCGCCTTGCGCTCCACCGAGAGCTCGCTCACCGTCACCCCTTCCGCACGGCCCAGACGGTCCAGCCACGCCACCACCCGGTCGAACGGCGCCTGCTTCAGCCACACCCGCACGCCGCCGTTGCCGTCGGGCTGGACCCGCTTGAGGGCGTTGCCCAGGCCGGCGGCGCGCGCCGCACCGTCGACCCGGGTCAGCAGCGACTGGCCGCCGCCGGGGCGGCGCGGTGCCGTCGCCCGCAGGCGCGCCACCTCGGCCGCCGCGCCCCGCATCCAGGCCAGGTCGGTCCGCTCGCCGGCCACCTGCTGTTCCAGCCGCGTCACCGCGTCGGTGTAGGGGGTCCAGACGAACTGGTAGACCAGCAGCAGCAACAGGGCCAGCGCCCCCAGCAGCAGGGTCTGCCGCTCCCGCGGTTGCAGGCCGCTCCACCACTGTTTCATGCGCCCACCCCCCGCAGGGTGAGGCGGCCGTCGACCCGCCCGTTCTGGGAGTTGGCGGCGTCGATGCTCACCGCGAGGCCACCCGCGGCGAGCAGGGCCTGCTTTAGGCCGTCGAGTGCCTGCAGGTTGCCGATACCGAGATCCACCTCCAGGGCCCCGTCGCGGTAACGCAGGGCCCGCAGCTGCAGCCCGGCGGTGCGCGCCAACACCGGCGCCGCCCGGGCCAGCAGCGGGGCCAGGCCGCCGCCGTGGCCGTCGCTGCTCAGGGCCTTGAGGCGCTGCTGCATCTGCAGGCGGGCGTTCACCACCCGCTTGGCGTCGGGGAAGGTGTGGCGGTAGAGCTGTTCGATCTGCGCACGCAGCCGGCGGTCCTGGGCCGTCAGATCACGGTAGTGCAGCATTGCCATACCACCTTGCAGCAATGCCAGCGCCGCCAGCATGGCCGCCGCCGGGCGCCACAGGCGCAGGCTCTGGCCAAGCTGTTCGCGGCGGCTGAATTCGCCCTGCAGCAGGTCGATGCGCGCATTGGGGTCGAGATGGCGCACCAGCAGCGGCAGAGCCTCGCCCGCCTCGCGGCGCAGCTCGACCCCGGCCTCGGCACAGACCGCCGCCAGCGCCTCCAGCAGCGCCGGCTCGGCGCCGGCATCGAACAGCCGCAGGCTCCCGGGCCGCGCCTCTCCCGCCTGCTCCAGGGCCAGCCGCAACAGCTCGGCGGCATTGAGCGGGTCGAGGCTGCAGGCACTGCTCGGACCGCTGCGCAGCAGCCCGCCGCCGGCCTCCAGCAGCAGGCCCCAGCTCTGCGCGCCCACCGGCACGCCGAGGCTCTCCGGCAGCACCGCGTCGGGCCGCAGCCCGGCCGCAACCAGTTGTCCCAGCCAGCCCTGCAGCCGTCCGCGCTCCACCACCGCCGCGGCGACCCCGTCGTCGTCGGCGCGGCCGGCGGCGAAATGGAGGTTCTCCACCTCGTCGGCCAGGCGTTCCTCCAGGGCGTAGGGCAGGGCACGCAGCATGCGCTGGCGCTGCCGGGTCGGCAGCTTGGCCTGGATAAGGAGCACGTCGGCGGCCGGTGCCAGCAGCACCAGCTTGCACCCCGCCGCCGCAGCGGCAAGCTCGGCCAGGGTGCCGCGCCGCACGCCCGTGCCCGCACCCGGCCCCTGGAGCAGCCATTCGGCTGCGTCGGCGGCGGTGAGACGGAGATAGAGGGTGGCGGCCACGTCTAAAGGGTTCCCTGGGTTCGCATCAAGGTGGTGGTGCTGCCGTCCGAGGCCCGCATCAGCAACGCCCGGTAACGCTTTTCGACGCGGCCCACCTGGACCGTAGACGTTACCACGAAGTAGTGACTGGCGACGTCGAGCCCGGCACCGTCGACCCTGCGTCCGGCGAAGGCCGGCTGCTGCAGGAAGTCGGCCACCGACGCATAGCCCTGGTCGCCGCGGCCGGCCGCCAGGGCCTTGGCGTCGGCCTCGCTCAGCCCCGCGGCCAGGCACTGCAGCACCGGCAGAGGCGCGGTGTTGACGTTGATCGCGGTGGGTGCCGGCAGGGCCGCGACAAAGGGCGCCAGGGCACGGTAGGCCTTGGCGTCGAAGCCCGCCACCAGGCGCAGCTCGCTGACGCTGGCGAAGGGGCGGTTGGCCGCGCGATAGGCGGGTGTGCGACCCAGGTAGACGCCGTCCTCGGCACCGCCGGGCACGCTGGGATCGGGATCGGGGTCGATCCAGTCGACCACCGCCGCGGCGAGGCCCGGGTCGAGGCCGAGCACCGCCAGCAGGCGGCGAAAGCGGGCCACGTCCGGCGCGCTGGCGTGACCGCTCCGGACCAGGTCGTTGAGGTTGAAGCGCCCCTGCAGGTCCGCGATGTGCCCGGCCACGCTGCCCTGCTCCACCTTCAGCGGCGGCAGCACCGTGGCCCAGGCCTCGCCCAGGCTGTCCACCTTGTTGTCGCGGCGGTCCCGGCGCAGCACCTGGCCGGCCCAGGCCTCGACCCCGAGGCCGTACTGGTAGGCCTGCTCCAGCTGCATCAGGTTGGCGGTGCGGCGGATGTCGTAGCGTTGGCGCGAGGCCATCGCCACGGCCGCGATGGTGGCCAGCGCCACCACGATCAGGGCCGTGATCAGGGCCACGCCGCGCTGCCGCTCAGCCATTGTGATTCCCCGTGGCCGGCGGCGGCGCGGTGCCGGGCAGCGGCAGCAGGCGCACCAGGGTGCCCCAATCCTTCAACTCCAGGGTCACCTCCACCGCCAGCGGCAGCCCGGCGGCGGCTGTCCGGCCGTCGGCCGGCGGCGGCCAGCTGGGCTGCCACCGATGGCGGGCGTCGAGGAAGCGCAGATGCAGGGCACGTACGTTGCGCAGCAGGGGCGCGGTGTAGGGGGTACTGTCCTGGGCCCGGTCGAGCACCTTCCAATCGGCCCGCTCCAGGGCCCCGTCCCGCAGCCGCCAGGCCACCCGCTGCAGGTCGCTGCGCGGGCCGCCGAGGGGGTTGAGGTAACCGCCGCGGGTGAGCTCCAGACCGCCGTCGTCACCGACCAGGGCCGGCTGCGGATCGCCGTAGGCGTCGCGCACGCCGCGGTCCACCGCCTGGCTCAGGTCGCGCTCCAGCATCAGCAGGGTGCTCTGCAGCCGCGCCAGGCGGGCCGCCGCCGCGTCGCTGGAGGCGCGCGCCTCGAGCACGCTGCGCAGGCCGCCGTAGGCCATGGCCGCTAGCAGGGCGAAGATCGCCAGGGCGACCAGCAGCTCCAGCAGGGTGAAGCCGGCGGCCGAGCTACGGCGTGGCATCGCCCGTCTCCGGCGGCCGCGGCAGGTAGGCGGTGAGCGTGACCAGCGGGTCCCCCTCGCGGCGCCCCTCCCAGACGCTGACCAGCACCCGATGTACGTCGGCGTCGAAGGTGCCCTCGACCCGGGTGCGCCAGCGCCACTTGCGCTCGCCCATGGGGCTGCGGCCCTCCTCCTCGCCGACGGCGGGCCAGGCCGACGCCAGCTGCAGCGCGCTGACCCGGTTGAGGGCCACCCATTCGGCGAAGCTCTTGTCGCGCAGGTAGGCGGCATTGGCCACGTTCGCGGCACCCAGGCGCACCGCTGCGGCCAGGGCCACGGCCACCACCGCCAGGGCCACCAGCACCTCGATCAGGGTGAAGCCGCGGGAGTGGGAGAGCCGGCTCATTGTGCCAGGGGCCCGGCGACCGTGATGTCACCCAGCGGCGGCACCCTGACCCGGTAACGCGGCCCGCCGTCACCCGCCGCCACCACCACCTCGAACGGCGTGCGCTCGCCACTGGAGAGCAACAGCACCTGGGGCCGCCCGGCAGCGTCGGCACCGGCGCCCTTGGCGGCAAGACCGTCCACTTCGAGGGTGAGGTCGAGACCGTCGGCCAGGCGGTGCGGGCCGAGGGCGCCCTGCCGGTCGAGCGCCTTCCAGTGATCGCCGTCGAGGCGCACGAAGCGGTAGGCATGGGCGGAAAAGCGCAGGCCCAGCTGACGCGAGCCCATCACCGCCTCCTGGCCGCCCAGGTCTGTGACCGCGGCAAGCCGCCGCGCCTCCCGCTCCACCCGCGCCGCGGCGCCGCCGTCACCCACCGACAGCACCGCAAAGGAGAGCATCACGCCCACGATGACCAGCACCACCAGCAGTTCGAGCAGGGTGAAGCCGCGTGCCTTGACCGCCGCTGCGGGCATCGCCCCTGCTCAGTTGAGCTGCCAGCTGTTGATGTCGGCGTCGATCCCGTCGCCGCCGGACCGGCCGTCGGCACCGAGGGAGGTGATGTCCACGTCGCCGTGGGCCCCGGGCGAGAGGTACTGGTAGGGATGCCCCCAGGGATCCTTGGGCATCCGTTGCAGGTAACCGCCCTGGCGCCAGTTCTTGGCCTCCGGACTGCCGCTCGGCTTCTGCACCAGTGCCTCCAGGCCCTGGTCGGTGCTGGGATAGTGAAAGTTGTCCAGCTTGTAGTTCTGCAGCGCGTTCTCGATGCCCTGGATATCCAGCTTGGCCTTGGTGATCCGCGCCTGATCAGGACGGTCCATCACCTTCGGCACGATGATCGCGGCGAGGATGCCGAGGATCACGACCACCACCATCACCTCGATCAGGGTGAAACCGCGCTGCTTGGTGTTATCTGCGAACATGGGTCACTTCCTTGGTGTTATCCGGCACATCATAACCGAGGCCCGGTTACCACTACATGGCGCGCCGCCGACGCAGGGCCGCCACCAGCAGGGTGACCAACGCGAGGGGC
>CAZMMH010000133.1:0-6526 GCA_964567315.1 uncultured Gammaproteobacteria bacterium | reverse complement strand
GCCGGGGCCTATGACCAGAAGGATGCCGAGGGCTTCATCAAGCTCAATGCCCTGCGCCTGCGGATCGCGGGACGCAAGCGCGGCTGAAGTCACTGCGTCGCGGCCGGCAGCGGTGCCGCCGCGACGCAGTCACTGAGCGAAGTCACGCGAGACCAAGCGTAACGATGAGCGTGCTGAGCGAAAACGCCCGAGCCTATGCAGATTTGAGCGAGAACGCGCGCTCGGCCGCCCTGGCCGAGGCATTGCAGGCGTTGCGCGTGGAACAGCTGCGCCTGGCCTACGGCCAGACCCCGATCGCCGTCATCGGCTCCATGGGGGTGGCGATCTTCTCCGCCATCACTCTCAAGGGCCATGTGCCGACCGCCGCCCTGTCGGTCTGGCTGTTGCTCACCGCCACGGTCTACTTCATGCGCTACCTGCTGGCGCGCGCCTATCAGCGCGGCGGCCAGGCGGTGGCGAACGACTACCGCCGCTGGGCCACGCGCTTCTACGTCTCCACCTTCGGCGGCGGCGCGGTCTGGGGTCTGTGCGGCCTCTGGCTGGTGCCGGATCAGTTGGCCTATCAGATCTTCGTGGTCCTGGTGGTGGTGGGCCTGGGGGCGGCGACCACGGTGACCTTTTCACCCCTGCGTTTCGGCAGCGCCAGTTTCGTTCTGCCTTCGATCCTGCCGTTCGCCATTGGGATGCTGCAGCACGGTGAGCCGCTGCACCAGAGCATGGGCATCCTGATCCTGCTGCTGACTCTGGTGCTATTGGTGGCCGGCCACGTCAGCTACCGCAACACCCTGGAGGTGTTGCGGCTCGCCACCGAAAACAGCGGCCTGGTGCGCTACCTGGAGTTGGCCAACGCGGAGACCGGGCGGCTCAACCGGGAGCTGCGCGGCGAGGTGGAGGAACGGGCCGAGGCCGAGCAACGCACACGCCGCTCGGAGCAGGAGCTCAAACGCATCCTCGACACCATGCAGGACACCTACTACCGCACCGACCCCGAGGGGCGCTTGGTGAGCTTTTCGGCCTCCGCCGAGCAGCTGCTCGGCTACCGTGCCGAAGACATCAACAAGGTGCATCTGGCGGATGCCTATATCGATCCCCATGGGCGGGAGAAGTTTCTCACCGCGCTGCAGGCCGGCGGCGGCCGGGTGCAGAACTACGTGGCCGAGCTGCAGCGCAAGGACGGCAGCCGGATCTGGGTTTCGACCAATGCCCAGCTGCTGCGCGACGAGCATGGCGCGCTCCTTGGGGTCGAGGGCACCACCCGCGACATCACCGACCTGAAACGCGCCGAGGAGGCCCTGCGCCGCGAGGAGCGCCGCGCCCTGGTGACCCTGGAGTCGATCGGCGACGGCGTCATCACCACCGACACCAACGGCTACATCCACTACCTCAACACCGTGGCCGAGACCCTGACCGGCTGGCACGAGGATTTCGCCCGCGGGCGGCGTCTGGCCGAGGTGTTCGTGGCGGTGGACGAGAACAGCCGCGAGGCGCTGGCCGACCCGGTCACCGCCTGCCTGCGCGCCGGCCGCAGCATTCGTCTGCCGGGCCATCCCGTGCTGCTGCGCCACAACGACGACCGCGAGTTCTCCATCGAGGTTACCGCATCGCCGATCCGCGGCGACGATGAAAGCCTCAGCGGCGTGGTGCTGGTGTTCCACGACGTCACCGAACTCCGCGGCCTGGCGCGGGAGATGTCCTACCAGGCCACCCACGATGCGCTCACCGGGCTGATCAACCGGCGCGAGTTCGAGCTGCGCCTGGAGCGGGCGCTGGACGAGGCCGCCGAGGGCGCGGCCGAGCACGCGGTGCTCTATCTCGATCTGGACCAGTTCAAGGTGGTCAACGACACCTGCGGCCACCAGGCCGGCGACCAGCTGCTGGTGCGACTGGCGGCGCAGCTGCAGGGCTGCGTGCGCGAGACCGACACTCTGGCGCGCCTCGGCGGCGACGAGTTCGGCGTGCTGCTGGAGCACTGTCCGCTGGACATGGCCGAGTCGATCGCGGAAAGCCTGCGCGGCACCGTGCAGCGCTTCCGCTTCACCTACGATGGGCGCAATTTCGACGTCGGCGTCAGCATCGGTCTGGTGCCGCTCAATCCGGCCAGCGGGAGCCTGGCGGATGTGCTCAGTTCCGCCGACGCCGCCTGCTATGTGGCCAAGGACATGGGCCGCAACCGGGTCCATGTGTTCCGCGCCGACGATTCGGCGCTGGCCCGGCACCACGGCCAGATGCAGTGGGCCCAGCGCCTGCGGGCTGCCCTCGACGAGGGACGGCTGGTGCTCTACGCTCAGCCGGCGGCGCCGGTGGAGCCGGCTGGCGATGATCTGCAGTACTGCGAGATCCTGCTGCGGCTGCACGACGAGGAGGGTGCCCTGGTGACGCCGATGGCCTTCATCCCGGCGGCCGAGCGCTATCACCTGATGCCCACCCTGGACCGCTGGGTGGTCGGAGCCGCCCTGGATGCCCTGGCGCAGCGGCGCCTGCCGGCCAACAGCCTGGTCGCGGTCAACCTCTCCGGACAGTCCCTGAGCGAGGAGAGCTTCCTGCGTTTCGTGGTCGACGGGCTGGACCGCAGCGGCGTCGACCCGGAGCAGATCTGTTTCGAGATCACCGAGACCGCGGCGATCGCCAACCTGGCCCACGCCACCAAGTTCATGAACGTGCTCCGCGGCATGGGTTGCCGTTTCGCCCTCGACGACTTCGGCAGCGGCCTCAGCTCGTTCGGCTACCTGAAGAAGCTGGCGGTCGATTTCCTCAAGATCGACGGCCACTTCGTGGTCGACATGCACACGGATCGAATCGCCCGCGCCATGGTCGAAGCGATCAACCAGATCGGCCATGTCTCCGGCGCCCGCACCATCGCCGAATTCGTCGAGAACGGAGAGATCCTGTTCCACCTGCGCAAACTGGGCGTGGACTTCGCCCAGGGCTATGGCATTGCCCGGCCGGCGCCGCTGGCCGAAATCCTGGCACGCGCCCCTTTCAACGGAGAATGAGAGATGCGGCTACTGCACACCATGCTTCGGGTCGGTGACCTGGAGCGCTCGATCGCCTTCTACACTGAGGTCCTCGGGATGCGCCTGCTGCGGCGTCGCGATTACCCGGAAGGAAAATTCACCCTGGCGTTCGTCGGCTACGGGGACGAGGAGGCCAACAGCGTGATCGAACTGACCCACAACTGGGGTGTCGATCACTACGATCTCGGCAGCGGTTACGGTCACATCGCCATCGAGGTGGACGACGTCTACCAGGCGGCGGAGGCGATCGGCGAGCGCGGCGGGCGGATCATCCGCGCGGCCGGGCCGATGAATGCCGGCACCACCGTAATCGCCTTCGTCGAGGACCCCGACGGGTATCCCATCGAACTGATCGGTCGCCGCGGCTGAATCCGCCGCGGCCGGGAGACGGCCGTCCATGATCCGGACGATGCAAGGCGCCCTGGCGGCGCTGCTGCTCGTGGCCTGCCTGGCGGGGGGCGCCTGGGCTGCGCCGGCGGATTTCGGCGTGCCCGACTATCGCCAGGCGCGGAGCCGCTTTCAGGCGGCGATGGATGCCCTCGACGCCGGTCAGCGCACCCGTTTCGAAAAGCTGCGTCGGCAGCTGGCCCGCTACCCCCTGCAGCCCTACCTGCGTTATGCGGACCTGCTCCGCCGGCTCGACACGGTCAAACCGGCGGAGGTGCGCGCCTTCCTGCACAGGAACCGGGGCCTGCCCATCGCCGGACGTCTGCGCGGGCGCTGGCTTGAGCAGTTGGCCAAGGCGCGGCGCTGGAGCGAATTCCTGCAGTTCTGGGACGGCCGCCGCGACGTCGAACTCCGCTGCGTCGCGCTGCGTGCGCGCTGGCGGGTGGGGCGCCACGCGGGGGTGCTCGACGCCGCCCGCGACCTCTGGCTCAGCGGCCACTCGCGGCCCGACAGTTGCGATCCGCTGTTTGCCCTGCTGCGGCAGCACGGGCGGATCACCGCGACCATGCTGTGGCAGCGCATCACCCTGGCGATGGGGGCCGGCAATCTCTCCCTCGCCGACTATCTGGCGGGGGGGCTGGGTGCGGCGGACCGGCGCACGGTGCGGTTGTGGCGAAGGGTCTACCGTGATCCCGCCGCGCACCTGCGCGATCCGCGGCTGGCCCGCGACAGCGGCATCCATCGCGAGATCGTGCTGCAGGGCCTGCGCCGCCTGGCCCGCGGCGACGCCGCCGCGGCCCATGATCTGTGGCAGCGCCTGCGCGACCGCTACCGCTTCAGCGCCGGGGCGCGCAACCGGCTGGAGCGCCGTATGGCGCTGGCCGCGGCCCGCCAAGGGCTGGCCCAGGCGCGGCCCTGGCTCGACGCGCTGGCGCCGGCGGCAGTCAACGGCACCGTGCGCCGACGGCGGGTGCTGCTGTCCCTGGCGGCCGGTGACTGGCATGGGGTGCTCAAGCGCATCGCCGCCATGCACCGCGGCGAGCGCGACGACGAGCGCTGGCGCTACTGGCGCGCGCGCGCCCTGGAGGCCCTCGGCCGGCGTCACGAGGCCGATGCGCTGTATGCCTCACTGCCGCGAGGGGTCGACTACTATGCCTTTCTCGCCAGCGACCATCTTGGCCGCCCCTACCGGCTGAAATCGAAACCCCTGGTGAAGGACGATCACGGCATCAAGGTGGTGGCGCGCATCGAAGGCATCCGGCGGGCCCACGAGCTGCGCTGGTTCGGTCGCAACATCGAGGCGCGGCGCGAGTGGGTCTGGGCGACCCGCCGGCTGAAGGGCAAGCGGTTGAAACTGGCGGCGCTGCTGGCCGACCGTTGGGGCTGGCACTCCATGGCGATCATCACCACCGCGCAGACGCGGCAGTGGGGCGATCTGGAGTTGCGTTTCCCCATGCCCTACCGCCAGGCGGTGCTGAAGGGGGCGCAACGCCATCACCTCGATCCGTCCTGGGTCTACGCGGTGGCGCGGCGCGAGAGCGCTTTCGTGGAGGACGCCCGCTCGGGGGTCGGCGCCCTGGGGCTGATGCAGCTGATGCCGCATACCGCGCGCGAGGTGTCGCGCAGCCTGGGCCTGGCACGGCCACAGCCCCGGGACCTGCTGGAGCCGGAGCGCAACATCCGCCTCGGTACCGGCTACCTGAGGAGGATGCTCGACCGTTTCGGCGGCAACGAGGTGTTGGCCACCGCGGCCTACAATGCCGGGCCCAACCGGGTCCAGGCGTGGCTGCCCGACAAGGGACGGGTGGCGCCCGACGTCTGGATCGAACAGATTCCCTTTCGCGAGACCCGTGACTACGTCCGGGCGGTGCTTGCCTACGCCACGGTGTTCGACTGGAAACTGCACGGCAAGCCCAAGCCGGTGAGCCAGCGGATGCCGCCGGTGCAGCGTTGATAACGTATGCTATGGGTGGGTTCTAAAAGGATTTGTCGTCGATGAGTCTGTCTCTGTCCGGTCGTCGCGGCTGCCGCCCAAGCCGCTGGCTCCATCTTCTGGCCCTGCTTCTGCCGGTCCTGCTCGGCAGCGCCAGTGTGGCGGCCGAGAACGGGCCGCTGAGCAACAAGGAGATGGCCGAGCTGGGCGGCTACCTCGACCGGGTCGACCGGATCATGTCGGCGGGTGCCTCGGATCGGGAACTGGCCGAATGGCTGGCGAAGAGCAGCGACATCCATGGCCGCGCCAGCGCCTGCATCGACAGCACAGACCAGGAGCTGAAAAAGACTGACGGCGACCTCGCCACCCTTGGCAGCCGGGTCGAGGGCGAGGCGCGCGAGGTGACCGAAAAGCGCGATTCCCTGCAGCGCAGCCGGGCCGACGCGGACAAGCGCATGGCCAGCTGTCGCCTGCTGCTGCTGCGTAGCGACGACACCCTGAAGCAGGTCAAGGCGCTGCAGCAGACCCGCTTGGCGGAACGGCTGCTGGCCCGCGGCCCCACGGTGGTCATGCTGCTGCGCGACGGCTGGCAGCAGACCGCGCTCTGGTATCGGGGCACAGAGGCCTTCCTGCTCGGCAATAGCGGGCTCAACCTTCTCAGCGGTTCCCAGCGGGTCGCGCTGCTGCTGCTGACGGTGGTCGAACTGGCGCTCGGCCTGGCCCTGCGCCGGCGTGTCGCCGCCTGGGGTGCGCTGCAGCGCCGGCCGGCCACCTTGGCGGCCTATCTCGGACGTGCGCCGTTGGCGGTGGGTGCCGATTATGCGCCGCAGCTGCTGATCAGCGGCGGTATCGCGATCTTCCTTTACTCCTCACTGCCCCAACAGCCGTTGCCGTTCATTACCATCGTCGCGTTGGGCTTGCCGATGGCCTTTCTGCTGGCGGCGCTCACCGACATCTTTGTCTCGCGCCAGGCGGCCGAGGTGCATGCGGTGCACCTGGAGCCGGCGGTGGCTGCCAGCCTGAACCGCTGGCTCAAGTGGCTGGTGGTGCTGATCCTGCTCGGTTATCTGCTGTTTTCCACCATACTGGCCCAGAGCCTGCCGGGGTCGGCCTTGCTGCTGGGGCGTGCGCTGTTTTCCGCGCTGCTGATCGTCAACCTGGTGCGGGTCGCCTGGCTGCTGGGCAATTTCCG
>CAZMMH010000132.1:0-6531 GCA_964567315.1 uncultured Gammaproteobacteria bacterium | reverse complement strand
GCCGCCCATTCCAGGCTCCACCAGAAGCTGCGTGGTTCGCCCTCGAGGTAGTGCATGCCCGCCATGTAGAGCAGCGCGAGCACCAGGATCACCAAGGGTACGCTGAGCAGCAGAAGCAGCAGGCCGCGGGTCGAACGTTTTAGTTTGGAAGGCGACATCGGCATTTCATGCGTGGGACATACGGGACAGTTTACTCAATTCGGCGTTCCGGCCCGAGTTTCCGTATGCCGCCGTCTGCCGGTCCCGAACGGTTGCGCACAAGCGCCTACGGACCTATCCGTGAGGCGGTCGGGATGCCTCCGTAGGGCAATACTGTTCCGAAAGACGCGAGAGCAGTGGGGCAGATCACAATTCTTCGGAATATTGGGCTCTATTGTGCTCCGACCCGATTTGCGTTCTTTGCGGGCTGCCTCTGCGAATATGGGGCTTCGTCCTGAAGACACGCCGGTCATCCTGCCGGCCGCAGAAACGGCGATATCGCAGAGCTCGCGACGGTCACTCGACGCATGCGTGCCCGTCAACCAGGAAACCTGAGTTTTCACACGGCCTGGACCCATAGCGGTCCTATTGTGCGCCTGACTCGGAGGCCGGTTCGTGCTGGTTTCCGCCGTCTGGACTGGGGCAGGTGGATGGCGGCTCTTGGCCGTCCGCCGCCCTCGCCTGCTAGCCAACCGGCACCTTATGATGCGGCCATTGGCGTCACGTCAAAGCAATAGGCGAGACCGGAACCCGTGACCCGGCCTCGGCCTGCTGCCGCACGGGCAGGCACCAGCACACTCACCAGAACAACCCGTGGGTCGGGCGTTGCCAGTCCAACACATGGCCATTTCGCAGCATGACCGATCCCGAGCCGAAATCTCCGTAGTCGTAGTACCAAAGCGTCTTGCCATCGATCGCGAGTTTGCGGCTGGGTTGACCCAGTAGGTGCTCTACCTGTCCGCCGCTCATATGGCGCTCCAACTTGAGCCAACTCTCTTTGATATGTCCTGGTTCGGCGTGAATTTGGCCGTCTGGGCCGCGTGCCGTTTCCCGGCCCGCCTCAGGGCGCGGCGACGGAGAGGGCGATGGCGCACTGGCCGAGGAATTCGCGGCGGCTGTCGGGGCCGCGCAGCTGGACTGCAGCTGCTTGACAGTCTGCTCCAAGATGCGGACCCGCTGGGTCAGCGCCTCGACCTTCAGCGCCAGGGCTTGGTCGTCAGCCCGCGCCGGGAGGCTCACTGCCGCCCCCGCCGCTGCCAACGCCGCCAGCACGAGGGGCAGGAATTTGCTTCGCGACTGCGAGGCCGCAGAAACCGCGCTCAACCCGAAGATCTCTCGTAACACCACCATTACCGCACACCCTCTCGCGTCTCTCTGTGGATTTTGGAAATATCCTGCGCCACCCAGGAATCCCGGGGGAATCCCGGGGAGGGAATCCCGGGGACAGTCTACTTTTTTCCCTGGCCGCTCTTTGGGCCCGACAGGTTCTCTGCCGCTTCGCGGCTGACTGTCCGCTCCTGGGTGCTCTTGGCCCCAGCCATGAAACGCGCGAAAACGCCCGGCAGGTCAAAACTGTTCCAATGACCGCCGTATCACCCAAAGCTCCTGGTAGCCGAAGACCCCACTCAGATGGTGGATGTAGGCGTGCGCGCCCCAGTCGCGCCACATCTCGTCCATGCGGCCGTTGAGGCGGCGGTAGTACGCGTAGAGGTCGCCATGGGGCGGGTCCTTGCTCTCCAACTGGCTGATCAGGTCGAGCCAGGTCTGGCTCACCCCCATGATGTAGCTCGGCCATGAACGCTGGATCGCCGGCGGCCAGTTGCGGTCGCTGGTGTCCTCGACCTTGGGTCGGGTGATGTGGGCGGGATCGTCGTAGCGGACCTTCAGTACCTCGCCGTCGCTGCGCATCCGCGCCAGCACGGGGTTGCCGGCGATCTGCTGGAACACGGCGCCGGCCACCGTGGGATGGGCGTAGAAGATGAAAGCGAAGACGTCGCCGGCGCGGTCCCGGGCCGCGCGCCGGTGGACCCGCCAGTAGACGATTTGGTTGCGGTAGTGGGCCAGTGCCGGGCGCACCACCTGGTCGGCCAGCATCAGGTCCAGGTACCAGGAGGGCTCCTTGTCCTTCGGCCAGCGCAGGTTGAAGTTCACGTACCACCAGCCGATGGTGCCGCTGGCCGCGGGTGCCGGGGCCGCCTCCGCCAACGGTCGTGTCGGCACGCCGGCGCAGGCGGCGAGGAGCGCGGGCAGCAACAGGACGATGGCGAGGCGGTGGAGTCGGGAAGACATGGTCGATGTCAGCGCTTGGGTGGCTCGGCGATGACCCTATGTTCGCGTATTTCGAGCCCGCGTGCGACGTGGGCGGCGAAGCGCCGGCCGGGCCAGCCTGGCCGACGGTCGTCGGCGCCGGGGACGGAGTGGAAACGGCCCACACCGGGAGCGGGATCGACACGCCGGCCGGGCAGGCGGGAGGGTGTCGATGTTGATGTCTGTCAACGCGCAGAGCGGACCGCCAAAAGCGGCGTTTTGACGCTATATTTACAATAAGTTCCCTCCGCATATGCGCCTGAGGGCGCGCCATGGAAGGGTGATAGGACATGGATGAATTTCTCCCGAACTCCGCCCCAATTTGTCTACCCCGTTGCTGTTTGGGCGTGTCTTTCATTTGGCGCGCCCAAGGAGAAGGCCATGCTTGACATCTTTAAGACGATTTTGGATGTGGCCAAGTCTCTGCTCGGAATATCCGATCAATTGAGGAATGCCGATCGGCAGCGCCGTACGGACATGGGGAATTTGTTCGAGCAGATAAGTGATTGTCTCGTGGCGGTCTCCACGGAGATCAGGACGGGTGGCATTCCTCATGGCCGCTGCGGTGAGCTGGAACAATATGCGGCGGCTCTTCCCGGGCTGCTTAAAGACGAACTGGGTGAATCGCGCGCTCGGGAGTTGGGGGATACGTTGTCTTCCGCCTACAACGTCGAAAGTGTGGCAATGAACCTGCAAAAGGTGGCGGACGAACAGGAGAAGGAACCCTATCTGGCACAAATCGAAGAGGCATCGGGCAAGTTCCGTGCGCTTGCCAATCTCGTGCGCGTCGGTTGATTTTCGGCGCGTTCGTACCCTGAGCGGCCGCTCGCTTGGCTCGCTGGGGTGCTTCGACTGTCGGGCACGGCAATGCGGCTCTAAGCCGAAACCGATCTGAAAGGAGGTTCGCCATGACCAATAAACAGTCGGGCAACAAGGCAACTCGTGACGCTCTGGAAAAGGCCAAAGAGTTGGCGCAGGACCTGGCAAACGTCGTATTGCAGCACGAGGCGCCTCCCGGAACCCCAATACCCGGGAGAGAGAAGAAACACGACGAGTATGTGACGCCTGAGCCGAACACGGAAAGCGTTCCGCCAAGTCCCGTGACAGGCCAACCAGCCGACGTGTCTCAGCACAAGCCGAGGCATTGAAGCTCCAAGATCCTGGCTACGCGGCGACAGGTATCGAATGCACTGTCCCCGAGTCGTCGCGACAGGGTGATGGCGAGGCGTCGCCGTCGGGCGGGTATCGCCGGTGTCAGCGCTCGGCCGGCTCGGCGAAGACCCTATGTTCGCGTATTCCCAACTCACGTGCGACATAGGCGGCGACGCTCTGCCCGAGCCAGCCGGGCTGGTGGGCGTCGGAGCTGAGGACGAAGCGGAAGCGGCCGACGAAGGGGCCGTAGAAACCGCGCCAGTCGCAGCGGGCGACGTAGCGGTTGTTGAGCTCCACCAGGCAACCCTGCGGCAGGCGCCCCAGGTCCGTATCCAGCATGTGCGGATGGGCCACGATCACCGGTCGTTCGGTGGCCATGAGCTGTTCCAGGCCGGCGTATTCGGCCTCCTCGTCGCGGCAGTGATAGACGTAGTAGTCGAAGGGGAAGGCGGCAGCTGCGGCCACCGAGGGCGCCCCGTCCACCTCGGTGCCCACATACAGCCCGGCGCCGCGCACGGAGCGTGCGTAGGACTCCAGGTCGTCGGGCGGCAGGTGTTCGAAGTGGTCGCTGATGCCAACGATGCGTGCATGCTGCACGGCGGCGACCAGCTCGATGCGCTGCTCGGGGGCCACGGCGGGGTCGTTGCACGACCAGGTTGTGTGAATGTGCAAATCCTGTTGCCACATGGTCGGGCTCCTGCCGGATCGCTGCCGGCCACGGATCTTCCGCTCAATGAAACTGTCTTACCGCTCCGGAGACCCCGGCGATCACCATCTGCGCGGCGATGACGGTGATGATCACGCCCATCAGGCGGGTGATTACCGCGATCACGGAGGGGCGGATGCGGCTGGTCAGCTTTTCGCTGAAATGGAAGGCGACGTAGGTGAGGCCGCAGATGGCGGCGAACACGCCGATCACGATGGCCAGGTGCAGCGCCCCGGTGTTGCCGCCGGCGAAATTCAGCGCGGTGGAAATCGTGCCGGGGCCGGCCAGGATCGGGATCGCCAGGGGCGTGGTGGCCACCGCCAGGGCGGCGCCGTCATCGCCGGTCTCCTCGGCGGCCGGATGGTGGATGGCCGAGGTGCGGCCATGGAGCAGTTGGTAGCCGACCATGAACACCAGCAGGCCACCGGCGATCTGGAAGGCGGGCAGGGTGATGCCGAACAGCTTGAAGATCAGGTTGCCGCCGAGGGTGAACAGGGCCACCACGAGGAACGCAATCAGCACCGCGCGGCCGGCGATCATGCGCCGGGTGCGGGCGTCGAATTCCTCCACCAGTCCGAGGAAGATCGGTACGTTGCCGATCGGGTTCATGATGGCGAAGAAGCCGGTGGCGACGGTGAGGGCGAAGGCGATTTGCTGATGCATGGGAAGGGCGCGTCTGTGGGCCTGGATCGGCGAGTGTGGTAAGTGTAGCAACTCGCCTCGGGGCCCACGGCAAGGTTGCGCGAAGGGCCGATCAAGCGGCGGTCAAGGCGGATTTTTCAGGTACGGGTGGCAATGGCTACGGAACGCAATCATCGATTTCCCAACTTCTGGCTGGCCCTGCTGACGGTGGCGGCGGTGCTCGGGCTGGAGGTGGTGATCGCCAATCTCTTTCTCGCCTTCGGCGCCGACATCGGTGCCGGCGATCCCAAGTACCTCGGGGTCATCTCGGTGCTGGCCTTCGGCATCGGCATCAGCCTGCTCATGGGCTACCGCAACATCAACTATCGCCAGCTGTTCTATCCGGCCGGGCCGATCGCGCCGGGCCTGCTGCCGCGTCTGTTGTTGCCGCTGCTGCTGGTGGCCTGGGCGGTGCTGCTGCTCGGGGGCGAGGCGAATCTGCTGGTGCTGCAACTGGCGCCGATGAGCGCCGAGGACGCCAAGCCCTTCGTGCAGCTGGCGGGGAGCGGCGTGGTCTCGGTGATCACCCTCTGCGTGGTGGCACCCTTCGTCGAGGAGATGTTCTTTCGCGGCCTGCTGCTGCGCAGCTTCATGTTCCAGTACCGGCCGACCACCGCGATCGCGCTCAGCGCGCTGATCTTCGCCCTGGCCCACGCCAACCTCTACCAGTTCGTCGGGCCGCTGTTCCTCGGCCTGCTCTCCGGCTGGCTCTACGTCAACAGCCGCTCGCTGTGGCCGTCGGTGCTGGTGCACGGCACCTACAACGGCCTGGTGGTGCTGATGGTCTCGGCCTCCGATCTGGCCAGCGTCAAGCCCGACGAGATGACCCGCGCGCAGCCGGTGTCGCTGCTCTCCGTGCTGCTGGCGGGGCTGATGCTGTTCGGTGGGATGAAGATGATCCGCCTGGTCCTGGCCCGCTACGCGGGCCGCTAGAAAAGCGGTCTCACGCAGAGACGCAAAGGCGCAAAGAAAGGCAAAACCCTGTTTCTCGCTAAGAGCGCAAGGCACGCAAAGAAGAAGATCTGCATGCGGGGCGGAACGCTGCGTCGCAAGCCGCGGCATTCAAGCCAATGCCGCCGCTACGGTGAAATCCGCGGCTAGCTCACACCTTGCGCAGTTCCTATGCGTCCTTGGCGATCGTTGCGAGACAATCTTTGCTGTTCTCTGCGCCTTTGCGTCTCTGCGTGAGGCGGTCGTTTAAACAAGCGACTCCGCCAGCAGCAGGGCCAGGTGGCGGGGGCGGGCGTCGCCGTGGTCGCGGATCTGGTGGCGGCAGGAGAAGCCGTTGGCCAGCACCTCGGCCTCCGGGGCCGCGCGCAGGGCCGGCAGCAGGGCCTCCTCGGCCATCGCCCGCGAGATCTCCGCGTGTTCCGCCTCCAGGCCGAAGCTGCCGCCCATGCCGCAGCAGGAGGATTCGATCAGCTCGAAGCGCAGGCCGGGCATCAGCTTGAGCACCTTGCGCATGGACTTCATGGCGCCAACCGCCTTCTGGTGGCAGTGGCCGTGAACCAGCAGCGGCGGTGCCTCCGCCGGCCGCTCCTTGAGCGGCAGATTCAGGCGCCCGGCGCTGTGCTCCTTGGCCAGGAACTCCTCGAACAGCATGCTCTGCTTCGCCACCGCCTGCGCCGCGTCGCCGAGCCCCAGGCTCAGGTGGTCGTCGCGCAGGGAGAGCACGCAGGAGGGCTCCAGGCCGACGATGGGCCGGC